>JBDROA010000103.1:0-3596 GCA_043810615.1 Actinomycetota bacterium
CGGCACCTGCTCGTGGACGGCCTGTAGCGCTGCCCGGGCGGCGTCGAACCCGTTGTGCCCGTCCACCACCGCCAGCACGGCGGCCGTTCCGTCGCTCGCCGCCAGGGCGCCGTCTTCGTTCGGGTCGAGGTGCGGATAGCCCTTGGGGTAGCGGCCCCGCGAGAGAGCGGCCACCAGGGACGGTGTCACCTCCTCCAGGGCGATCTCGCCCAGGGTCTCGTGATCGGTGCCCCAGAGGGCCGCGAGACGCAAGCCACCCGCAGGGTCCATGGGGGGGACGGTACCAGCGGCGGGTCGGCTGCCCCGCCGGCCTCGGGCCGGGGCGCCTCACGGACATGGGCCCGGGAAGGCCGGACCGAGGGACGGTACCAGCGGCGGGTCGGCTGCCCCGCGGGCCGAAACATCTCCCGGCCGTGGCCCGGGAAGGCGGGCTCAGGAGACGGTGCGACCCAAGCCCCCGGCGACCAGACATCCCTTCTGGTACACCGCCGCCACCCGGTCGGCCAGGCCTTCGAGCACCAGGGGGTCCCCGTCCACCACCACGAGGTCGGCCCGCTTGCCCGGCTCCAGGGTGCCGGAATCCTTCTCGAGGCCCATCAGTTCGGCGGCGGTGCGGGTGGTGGCCACCAGCACCTGGGTGGGGGTCATCCCGCCCTGCTCCATGAGGGCCAACTCCTCCAGGTTGCGCCCGTGGGGGGTGACCCCGCTGTCGGTGCCCATGGCGACCTTGACCCCGGCGGCCACGGCACGGCGGAACGAGTCGAAGTGGATGTCGATGACCTCTCGGGCCTTGGCCAGCGAGGCCTCGGGGATGGCCAGGCCGGCATCGGCCGCCTTGATCACCCCCCGGGGGGCCACCAGCGTCGGCACCAGGTAGGTGCCCCGCTGCAGCATCAGGTCGATGGCCTGGTCGTCGAGGTAGATGCCGTGCTCGATGGAGCGGATGCCGGCCCGGACGGCGTTCTTGATGCCTTCGCTGCCCTGGGCGTGGGCCATCACCCACCGCCCGGCGGCCGCGGCCTCGCGCACCAGCACCTCCAACTCGTCGGGGGCGAAGTGGGCGTGCCGCGGGTCGTCCCGCGGCGAGAGCACGCCCCCCGTGGTGGCGACCTTGATGACGTCGGCCCCGTCGCGTATCAACTCCCGCACCTTGCGCCGCATCTCCTCGGGCCCGTCCACGATGCCCGAAGGGCGGCCCGGGTGCTCGCTCATCAGCGCCACCCTCTGGCCCGAGGCCATCCAATCGTCGCCGTGCCCGCCCGTCTGGCTCACCATGGCGATGGAGATCTGCATCCGGGGCCCGCCGATGAGGCCCTGCTCCAAGGCCACCTTCGTGCCCAGGTCGGCGCCGCCGGCATCACGCACCGTGGTGATGCCCCCCGCCAGGGTCGCCATCAGGTTGCGAGCCGTCTCGTAGAACTCCAGCGAGAACGGCTTCTGCACCTGGCGCCACAGGTCGATGTCGGCGAAGGCGACGTGGACGTGGGTGTCGAACAGGCCGGGCAGCAAGGCCCGCCCGCCGAGGTCCACCACCTCGTCGCCGTCGAGGCCGAGGCCCACCTCGCGGATCAGGCCGTCCTCCACCACCACCTGCCCGTCGGCCACCGGGGCGCCGGTGCCGTCGAAGATGCGGGCGTTGGCGAACACGATGCGGCTCATCCAGGCACCTCCAGGGGTCGGCCGGGGCGGACGCCCACCAGCCTATCGGGCCGTCCGCGCCGCAGCGGCGGCCCAGGCCCCCGGGGCGGGGTTATCTCGTCGACGCCCTCGTCGTTCCCCCGGTCCCGCCCCGCCGGACGGCCCGGCACCCCAACGCAGTGGTAGCGGTGCCGGGCACCGCTACCACTCAGATTCAGGGTCGGTCGCCCCGGGAAAACCGGGGAGCCCGACCGGCTTACGCCGTCTCTCTCCGGCGAGACAGCAGCAGCAGCCCGGACCCCATCGCCAAAGAGGCCAGGGCGGCAAGCAACATCGGGAACAGCAGCCGGCTGGGCCCGGTGAACGGAAGCTCGCCCTCGTTGTAGAAGGTGCAGGAAGCCACCTCGCCCTCGGCGAGGTTCACCGTGACCGTGCGGCCGTCGGCCGACCAGTCGCCGGCGGTGCATTCCACCTCTTCGAACGTCCAGTCCGCCGGCAGCGCGCCTTCGGTCACCGTGTAGGTGCCCGGCTCCAACTCGGTGAACGTCTTCGAGGGATCGGCCGGGTCCTTCAAGGAGAAGGTCCCCAGAGCGCCGGCATCGAAGGTGAACACGGTGTTGTCGCCCGGGGTGGCGTCCTTGATGATGGTCAGCACCCCGTTCGGCTCCAGCACTTCCTCCTCGAAGTTGCTGAAAGTGCAGACCGCCACTTCGCCCTCGGCGAGGTCGACCGTCACCGACCGGCCGTCGGCCGACCAGGAGACCGCCTCACACACCACTTCGTCGAACTTCCAGGTGCCCGAGAGGGCGTCCTCGGTGATCGTGTACTCACCCGCCAGCAGGTCGGCGACGGTGTGAGACGGATCGGAGGGATCCTTCAGTTCGAAGGTGCCCAGGTCGCCGCTGAAGCCGAACGGCGTGTCGTCGCCCGAGGCATCCAGCGGAGTGGCGTCCTTGATGATCGTGATGGACCCGGTCGGCGGCTCCACCTGCTCCTCGAAGTTGTAGAAGGTGCAGACCGCCGCCTCACCCTGCGCCAGGTCGATGGTGACCGACTGGCCGTCGGCCGACCAGGAGAGCGCGTCGCACACCACTTCGTCGAACTTCCAGTTCCCCGACAAGGCGCCCTCGGTCACCGTGTAGGTGCCGGGGTCGAGGTCGGCCACCGTCTTCGAAGGATCGGATGGGTCCTTCAGTTCGAAGGCGCCCAGGTCGCCGCTGAAGCCGAACGGGGTGTCGTCCCCCGAGGCCTCCAGCGGAGTGGCGTCCTTGATGATGGTGATCGACCCTTCCGGCGGGTTGAGGTTGGTGAACGTGCAGGTCACCGTCTCGCCGGCGCCGAGGCCGATGGCCGCCGGATCGGAACCGTCCGAACAGGTCGCCGAAGTCAGCGCCCAGCCGGCCGGCAGGTTCACCTCGGCCACCGCATAGGTGCCGGGGAACAGGTAGCCGGAGTCGTTGGGAGCGTCGCCGTCCGCCAGGAAGAAGTTCTGGCCCCAGTCGGGGTCGAACTCGAACCGGGTCGGGTCACCCGCCGGATCGGTCACCTTGTCGACCAGGATCCGGCCCGACTCGGTGTCGGTGAAGGTGCAGGTGACCACCTCCCCGGAGCTCAGGTCGATCGCCGACGGCAGCGACCCATCCGAACAGGTCGCATCCGTCAGCGTCCAGCCGGCAGGCAGGTTCACTTCGGCCACCGAGTAGACACCGGGAAGCAAAGCCCCCGAGTCCAACGGGATGTCGCCATCTGCCAGGAAGAAGTTCGCTCCCCAGTCGGGGTCGAACTCGAACAGCTGGATCGACCCGGAGGGGTCGGTCACCTTGTCCACGACGATGTTGCCCCGCCCCAGGTAGTTGGTGAACGTGCAGGTCACCGTCTCCCCGGCGCCGAGGTCGATGGCCGACGGCAGCGACCCGTCCGAACAGGTCACGTCCGACAGCGACCAGCCGGCAGGCAGG
>JBDROA010000104.1:0-31533 GCA_043810615.1 Actinomycetota bacterium
GCCCTCTCCCGTCGGCGCGGGAGATTGCGGAGGCCCTCTCCCCCCGCCCTCTCCCGTCGGCGCGGGAGAGTGCGGAGGCCCTCTCCCCCCGCCCTCTCCCGTCGGCGCGGGAGATTGCGGAGGCCCTCACCCCCCGCCCTCTCCCGCCGGAGCGGGAGAGGGGGCCGCAGGCGGCCGGCCGGATGTCCACCCCGTAGGGCGGGTACTCGTCGGTGAGCCCCAGGAACCAGGACATCACCCGGGTGTACCACTGCATGGTCCCGGCGATGAAGTCCTGCATCCCCGTGGGGAACTTCCCGGTGAAGAACGTCACCAGGTAGCCCACCCAGGTCACCGCGATGACGGCGATCATGACGAACGCCAGCAGGAGGAGGTGGGGAACGGCACAGATCGCCTTCGGGATCACGAAGATCCCGGCCACCGCCCAGCCTTTGCTCGGGTTGGTGTTCACCGGCGTCTGGGCGTCGATGGGGAAGCCCTCAGGTTCGGGTTCGAAGGGCGGGTACTGGTCGGTGACCCCGGCGAGCCATCCGTAGGAGCGGGCGCTCCAGCGCAGCCACATGGAGATCAGGTTCTGCAAGCCCACGGGGAACTTGCCGGTGAAGGCCGTGATCCAGAATCCCACGTAACCCACGTTGTAGGCGAGGGAAGCCAGGGCACCGAGGATGATCAGGTGGGGGATCAGCAGGATGGCCTTCACCCCGAACAGGGCTCCGGCCAGCGCCAGGCCCTGCCGGGGCTGCTGGTTGTGGCGGTAGAGGATCTCGGCTTGGGTCATGGATCGGCTCCCCTCCTCTGGTTGGGCTGATACTACGCCCGGGGCCGGTGGCCCGGGCCCGGGCGGGAGTACCCTGGGCGCAGAAGCGAGAAGGGGTAGCCCGGTGAGCGGTCCACGATTGGTGCGGGCACCGCGCGGCCCGCAGTTGCGCACCCGCGGTTGGCTGCAGGAGGCGGCGCTGCGCTGCCTGATGAACAACCTCGACCCCGAGGTGGCGGAGCGCCCCGACGACCTGGTCGTGTACGGCGGCCGGGGAAAGGCGGCCCGCACCTGGGAGGCCTTCGACGCCATCGTGCGCTCCCTGGAGAGCCTGGAGGACGACGAGACGCTGCTGGTGCAGTCGGGCAAGCCGGTGGGGGTGTTCTCCACTCATCCCATGGCCCCGCGGGTGCTTATCGCCAACAGCCTGCTGGTGCCCGACTGGGCCGACTGGGACAACTTCTGGGACCTGGAGGCGGCCGGCCTCACCATGTACGGGCAGATGACCGCCGGGTCGTGGATCTACATCGGCACCCAGGGGATACTCCAGGGCACCTATCAGACCTTCGCCGCCGTGGCCGAGCGCCGCTTCGGGGGGAGCCTGAAGGGCACCCTCACTCTGACCGCCGGCCTCGGGGGGATGGGCGGGGCCCAGCCGCTGGCGGTAACCATGAACGAGGGTGTAGCTCTGATCGTCGAGGTGGACCCGGCCCGCATCCACCGCCGGCTGGAGACCCGCTACCTGGACGAGATGGCGGGCAGCCTCGATGAAGCGGTGGCCCTGGCCCTGGCGGCGAAGCGGGAGGGCCGGGCCCTGTCGGTGGGCGTCGAGGGGAACGCCGCCGAGGCCTTCCCGGAACTGCTGCGCCGCGGCGTCGAGATCGACATCGTCACCGACCAGACCTCGGCCCACGACCCCCTCAACGGCTACGTCCCCGCCGGCTTCACGCTGGAGGAGGCGGCGGCCCGGCGCGCTGCGGACCGGGAGCGCTACGTGGCTGCAGCCCGGGCCTCCATGGCCCGCCACTGTGCCGCCATGGTCGGCTTCCAGGAGGCCGGGGCCGAGGTCTTCGACTACGGCAACAACCTGCGCGGCGAGGCGCGCGCCGGCGGTTTCGCCGACGCCTTCGCCTACCCGGGGTTCGTCCCCGCCTACCTGCGCCCCCTGTTCTGCGAAGGCAAGGGCCCCTTCCGCTGGGTGGCCCTCAGCGGCGACCCGGCCGACATCGCCGCCACCGACCGGGCGGTGGGGGCCCTCTATCCCGACGACCGGCCCCTGCAGCGCTGGCTGCGCCTGGCCTCCGAGCGCGTGGCCTTCCAGGGGTTGCCCGCTCGCATCTGCTGGCTGGGGTACGGGGAGCGCCACCGGGCCGGCCTGGCCTTCAACGACCTGGTGCGCTCCGGTGAGGTCAAGTGCCCCATCGTGATCGGGCGCGACCACCTGGATTCCGGGTCGGTGGCCTCCCCCTACCGGGAGACCGAGGCCATGGCCGACGGCTCCGACGCCATCGCCGACTGGCCCATCCTCAACGCCTTGCTCAACACCGCTTCGGGGGCCGCCTGGGTGGCGGTGCACCACGGCGGCGGGGTGGGCATGGGCAAATCGATCCACGCCGGCGCTCAGGTGGTGGCCGACGGCACCGCCGACGGCGCTCTCCGCCTGGAGCGGGTGCTGACCAACGACCCGGGCACCGGGGTGATGCGCCACGCCGATGCCGGCTACCCCCGGGCCATCGAGGTGGCGCGAGAGCGGGGGGTGCGGATCCCCATGCTGGGCGAATGAGCGGCGACCTGCTCCTCACCGGGATCGGGGAACTGGCCACGAACCGGCCGCGGTCCCCCGATCTGGTGGGCGCGGTGCGAGGTGCCGCGGTGGCGGTGCGGGCCGGGCGGGTGGCGTGGGCCGGGGCGGCGGCCGACCTGCCGGCCGAACTGGGCGGGTTGCCCCGCCTCGACGTGGACGGGCGGGCAGTGGTCCCCGGCTTCGTGGACGCCCACACCCACCTGGTGTTCGCCGGGGACCGGTCGGGGGAGTTCTGCCGCCGCCTGGTCGGCGAGGACTACGAGGAGATCCTGGCCTCGGGGGGCGGGATCCACTCGACCGTGGCGGCGACCCGGGCCGCTTCGCTGGAGGCCCTGGCCGCCTCGGCCTCCGAGCGAGCCTGGCGGCTGCTGCGCCAGGGCACGACGACCGTCGAAGTGAAGTCGGGCTACGGCCTCGACACGGCGACGGAGGTGAAGATCCTGGAGGCCGCCCGGGTGGTGGGGGAGAGCGTGCCCCTCGACGTGGTCCCCACCTTCCTCGGAGCCCACGTGGTGGCGCAGGGCATGGGCCGGGAGGAGTACCTCGACCTGGTGACGGGGGAGATGCTCGCCGCCTGCGCCCCCTTGGCTCGCTACTGCGACGTCTTCTGCGACCGGGGCGCCTTCAGCGTGGACGAGGCCCGCCGGGTGCTCCGCGCCGGGATGGAGCGCGGCCTGCGGCCGCGCCTCCATGCCGAGCAACTGGCCCGCACGGGGGCGGCCTGGCTGGCGGCCGAAGTCGGGGCGGCGAGCGCCGACCACCTCGACCACGCCACTCCCGAGGACGCCGCCGCCCTGCGGCAGACGGCGGTGGTGGCGGTGCTGCTGCCGGCGGCCTCGTTCTCCCTGCGGGCCTCCCAGGCGCCGGGCCGCATGCTGTGGGATGCCGGGGTTACTGTGGCCCTGGCCACCGACTGCAACCCGGGCACGTCGTACGTGGAGAGCATGCCCTTCGTCATCGCCCTGGCCTGCCTGGAGATGGGGCTGACCCCCGAGGAGGCGTTGTGGGCCGCCACCCGGGGCGGGGCCCTGGCTCTCGACGAGCCGGACAAGGGCTGGGTGGTCGAGGGGGCTGTGGCCGACCTGGCGGTGCTCGATGCCCCCTCGTACCGTCACCTGCCCTACCGGCCGGGAAGCGACCTGGTGTGGGCGGTGGTCAAGGACGGGGCGGTGGTGGTGGGGTGAGGGCGCCCTCGCCCACATCATCCCGGCCCCGCCCAGAGCCCGGGGCACAAAGGATGCGGCGGGCCGCTCAGTCCTCCGGCCGGGGCGACTCCAGCGCGGGCTCCTCAGAGAGGCCTTCGGGCGCCGGGGCCGGGCGGCGAGGGAGGTAGGCGACGGCGAGACCGACGACGATCACTACCGCCCCCGCCACGGTGCCGATGATCTGCCGCCGGCCGAACATCTCCGCCGATCCTCCGTCGGTCAACCCGATGAGGTCGGCGGCGGCGGCGAGGAACACGACCACCGCTCCGCCTGCGGCGATCATGAGGCCCACGACTCGTCTCGGCATGGTGACCCTCTCCATCGAGTGCTCTTACCCTAGATGTCCCCGGGGGACATGCTGCCGCCGCGGCGGGACAAGGTCTCCCTCCCGGCCCCCGCCGCCTCGGCGCCGGTGGCGGCGCTGCCCGCCTGCGACAGCTTCCCCGCGGCCGTGGTGAGGCTGGCGTCGAGCACCGCGACGCGCTCAGGCAGTTCGACACCCGGAGACCCACGGCGGTGGCGGGGTCGCTGCGCAATGCCGCCTTTCTCGAGTGGCGGCCACCTCGGACGCCGCCCGCGAGGCACTGCGAGCCCCACCGGCCGACTCCTGGCCGAAGGGGTGTTCCGTCCCGTGGTCCACTTGCCGGCCTGGGGGAAGAGGTGGAGGCGGCGGCGGCCGCCGGCCCCGAGACGCTGGCCCGGGCGAGGCGCGATGACCGGATCGACATTTCGCTATTGCCGCTGACCCGGCCACCTGCGCTGAGCGCATCCGGGCCCTGCACCGGGCCGGCGCCGACGGCGTGGTGCTCTGTCCCTGGGGCCGCGCGGCGCCGGCGGCCCGACTCCTCGACGAGATCGTGCTTCCGATCCTGAGGGGAGCGTCGCCGGGTTGACGCGGCGGCCGGGCGCCGGCACTAGCCTTCCGGGCGGTGGGTATCGCCTGGAGGAGCGATGTGCTTCTCGGCTGAAGCCGACCTGTTGACGGGCATCGTGGTGAGCGGCGTCGGCGCCGACGCTCTGCGCCGCTGCCCGAATCGCCGCTACCTGCCGCTCGCGATCCTCCCTCTGCTCTTCGGCCTGCACCAGGTG
This sequence comes from Actinomycetota bacterium, assembly GCA_043810615.1. GTDB lineage: Bacteria > Actinomycetota > Acidimicrobiia > Spongiisociales > UBA11373 > VGBK01. The sequence continues at coordinate 4,856 of JBDROA010000104.1, forward strand.
GTGGAGGCCTTCGCCTGGTGGGGCATGGAGGGCCGGCTCCCCCGTGAGGTGGGTGACGCCGCCGTCTGGGTCTACCTGGCTTTCGCCTTCCTGGTGCTGCCTCCCCTGGTGCCGGCGGCGGTGCGCGCCGCGGAGACCGACGAGGGGCGTCGAGCCCGCCTGGTCCCCTTCGTGGTCCTGGGGGTGGTGGTGGCCGCCGCCCTGCTGCCCGGCTTGCTCAACGGCGGGGCCGGAGGCGAGGTGGCCTGCCGCTACATCGCCTACGACGCCGGGGTCCCCTACGGCGGATACGTGTTGCCCCTCTACGTGGTGGCAGTCTGCTGTCCCCTGCTGCTCTCCGGCAGCCGGCGCTTCCTGGCCTTCGGCCTGGCCAACCTGGCGGCGGTGGCGGTGCTCTCGTGGCTGCGGGCCGGGGGAGTGATCTCGCTTTGGTGCGTGTGGGCCGCGGTCACCAGTGTGGTCATCGCCCGGGAGGTGCGGTCGGCCGGGCGGCGGGAGACCCGGGCCGAGCCGCGGGTTCCTACCTGTCGGCGCCCGGCAGGCGGGGCCGCCGGCGGTGGCAGCGGCAGGCGGCGCCCGGCAGGCCGGAGAGCGCCGTCGGTTCGGCGGTGACCACGGTTCGGTGAGCGGCGCGGGCGGTGGCGGCGATGATCAGGTCGTGGGCGCCACGGGAACCCCCGGAACGGCGCACCGCGGCCTGCAGGTCGCCGTGGGCGGCGGCGACGGCCGTGTCGCAGGGGATCACCGGGATCTCGTCGAGCAGGCGCGACACGAAGCGCTGCCGGGCGGCCCGCCGCCCCGGTCTCAGCAATCGCCGCCGGTCAGGCGTTCCTCGACGGCCGCCAGGATCGCCGCCTCTTGCGCCCGGGCCCGGGCTTCGAGGCCGGCGGCCCGTTCCAGATAGCCGCGCCGGGCGGTGCCGTCGGCCAGGGTGGCGGCGTTGATGCGCACGTTGAGGTGGGCCCCCCGCACCGCGGCGGTGGCCATGAGGGCTCCCACCCCGGCATCGGAGGCCGACGACTTCATCCCGGTCTGGGCCATTGCCCCAACCACGTCCAGGGCTTCGAGCGAGGTTTCCATGACTGCCAGGGGCACTTCGATGGCGTGACGGGTGGCGGCTTCGATGGCCTCGGCCCGACCCGATTGGCTCAACGGCAGGCGAAAGGCGACCAGCAGGGCGTCGAAGGCCCGGGTGTCCTCGTCCACCAGGCTGAGCAGGGCCTCGTGGCAGTCCTTGCCGCGCACCGCCCAGGCGGAGAACTCCTCCCAGCGGTGGTCCCAGCCCCGCTTCTGCGCCGACAGGTTGGCCACCATCGTCCCCAGGGCGGCGCCCAGGGCACCGGCCAGGGCGGCTACCGACCCGCCGCCGGGAGCGGGGGAATCGGCGGCGACCCGGCGGACGAAGGCTTCAACCGTCCGGTCCGCCAGGGTCGGCCGGGACCGGTCCAGGAGGCGCCACTCGATGATCTTCTGGAAGGGGTCGAAGGGCTTGAGGTCGTCGAGGCCCAGCGAGCGGACCGCGATCCGCACGATCTCCTCGTCGGGCACGCCGAGGGAGCGCCGCTGCCTGGTGAGGAAGTAGCGGCCGGCGTCGAGCATCGCCCGCAGCGGCACCAGGCCGACGATCTTCGACCCGGTGACCCGCAGGCCCCGGGCGGCCGCCTTCTCGCTCGCCTCCGCGAAGGCCAGGTGGATGGGGGTCACTGAGATGTCGGTGAGGTTCAGCGACACCTGGGCGATGCCGTACTCCTCGATGAACCACCCGATGGCTTTCACCGCCGGCAGGGTTCCCGGCTCCCACATGGGGTAGCCCTCGGCGTCGCGCACCACTTCGCCGGTTAGGGGATCGCCCCGGCGCACCAGGCGGCCGCGCTCACGCACGTCGAAGGCCACGGCGTTGACCCGACGGGTGGAGGTGGTGTTCAGGTTGACGTTGTACGCCACCAGGAAGTCGCGCGCCCCCACCGCCGTTGCCCCGGAGCGAGGGTTAAAGGCGGCGGGGCCGAAATCGGGGGCCCAGGCGGGGTCGCCGAGGCGGGCCTCCAGGCCTTCGTACTCCCCGGCCCGGACCGCCGCCAGGTCGCGCCGCGACCGGCTGAGGGCGGCCCGGCCGTAGCAGTAGACGGTGAGGCCCACCTCGTCTCCCAGGCGCCGGGCCAGGTGGCGGGCGTGGGCCACGACCTCATCCATGGTGATGCCGGCCACCGGGACCAGAGGGCAGACGTCCATGGCCCCGAAGCGGGGATGCTCGCCGTGGTGGCGGCGCATGTCGATGGCTTCTGCGGCGGCCTTCCCGGCGCGCACCGCCGCCTCCACGACGGCGGCGGGAGGGCCGACGAAGGTGACCACCGTGCGGTTGGTGGCGCGGCCGGGATCGACGTCGAGGAGGGCCACCTCCTCCACCGATGCGACGGCGTCCGTGATCCGGCGGATGACCGCCGGGTCGCGGCCTTCCGAGAAGTTGGGGACGCACTCGAGCAGCGGGGTCTCACCCATGTCTGCCAGGTTATCGGCCCGCCGGAGCTGGGGCTGAGCGCAGCGGTGCGGCTTGCCTACCAGACGTGGTGCACCAGGGGCTTCACCTTGCGGTCGTAGAGGTCGGCCACCGCGGCCATCGTCTCGGGCGCCAGCGGCGCCAGGCCCGAGGCCGCGGCGTTGTCCCGGGCCTGTGTAGCGTTCTTGGCCCCGGGGATCACTGTGCTCACCGCCTCGAACATCAGGATCCAGCGCAGGGCGAATTGGGCCATGGCTGCCCCTTCGGGCACCAGGGGGCGGAGTTCCTCGACCAGGTCCAGGCCGATCTCGTAGTCGATGCCGGAGAACGTCTCCCCCTTGTCGAAGTGCTCCCCGTTGCGGTTGAAGGCGCGGTGGTCGCTCGGGGCGAAGGTGCTGTCCCGGGTCATCTTCCCGGTGAGCAGGCCGCTGGCCAGCGGCACCCGGGCCAGGATCCCGACGTCGCGGGCGGCGGCCTCGCGGAAGAGCAACCCGGCGGGGCGCTGGCGAAAGACGTTGAAGACGATCTGCACCGTCTTCACCCCGGGGAACTCGATGGCTTTGAGGGCCTCCTCGACTCTCTCCACGCTCACCCCGTAGTGGCGCAACTTGCCTTCTGCGACCAGGCGGTCGAGGGCCTCGAACACCCGGGGCTCGTAGTAGACGCCGATCGGAGGGCAATGGAGTTGGAGGAGGTCCAGGCAGTCGGTCTCCAGATGGCGCAGGCTGCGCTCCACCCAGGAGCGCAGGTTGGCCTCGCGGTACCCATCCACCGTCTGCTCGGGGAGGCGGCGCCCCGCCTTGGTGGCCACGACGAAGGGGTCGGAGGGCCGCTCCCTCCGCAGGCGGGCGAGGAGGCGTTCGCTGCGCCCGTCCCCATAGACGTCGGCGGTGTCGAAGAAGTCCACCCCGGCGTCGAGGGCGGCGTGGAGGGCGCCCATGGCGTCGGCCTCGCTCACGTCGCCCCAGGTACCGCCGATGGGCCAGGCCCCGAAGCCCACCTCCGACACCAGAAGGCCGGTCCCGCCCAGTCGCCGCTGCCGCATGTGTCTCCCCCGATCCGAGTGTTAGGCAAGCAGATTATCGGGTGCTACCGGCAAGTCGATCCAACCGCACCACCGGCCGGGCCCCGACCCGGGCCACCTCGACGAAGCCGGCCTCGAGGAATGCGGGGAGCCACCCCACGAAGAGGTTGGCCGCATTGGGCTTCGTCGTCTCGGGGTCTATGGGGTAGGCCTCGAGGCGCTCCGCCCCATGGGCGAAGGCGTAGTCGACGGCGGCGAGCAGGGCCACGGCCACCCCGCGGCGGCGGGCGGAGCGGGCGATGAAGAAGCAGTTGACCACCCAGGAGGGACGGTCGTCGAGGGGTCGGAACGTCCTCGACCGGGGCGACATCATGCGGGCGTAGCGCTCCCGCGGCCCCACGGCGCACCAGCCCACGGGTTCGCCTGCGAGGTAGGCGAGCAGGCCGGGTTCGGCCCCCTCCGCCACCAGTCCTTGCAGGATGGCCCGGCGCGCCGTCGGGGCGGTGCCGTCCCACTCCTTGCCGGGCAGCACCCACCAGGTGCACCAGCAGTTCGAGTAGGCCCCATTGGGCCCGAAGAGGCGCTCCAGATCGTCCCAGCGCTCGGGGGTGACCGGCCGGATGTCGAGGTGGCTCACGGCGGGAGCGTACCCCTCCGGGCCGTCCCTATCCTGGGCGGCCCCGACCGGAAGCGAGCCGTGGCCGCCGACCCCGCCCCCGATGCCGTCACCGCCCGGCCCTACCGCGACGACACCGACTTCTGGCGCATCCGGCAGTTGTTGCTCGACACCTACCCCATCACTCCGGTGGGCTGGAACTGGGAGATCCGCCGTTGGGAAGGGCAGCGCTTCCACGGCGAGGACCCGGCCCCCGACCCGCGCTGGCCGGAATGGATTCGCCTCTGGGAGACGGCCGACGGCCGCCTGGTGGGGGTGGCCAATCCCGAGGGCCGCCTGGGGGAGGCGTTCGTGCAACTCCACCCCGACGGTCGGCACCTCGAGGAGGAGATGGTCGCCTGGGCCGAGGAGCACCTGGCCGGCCCGGGGAAGGAGGGCGGGCGGCGCCTGTCGATCTACGTCCACGACTACGACATCCCGCGCCGCCGCCTGCTGCGGGACCGCGGGTATGCCGAGAGCGCCGAATGGGGGATGGTCCGCCGCCTGCGCCTGGGGGCCCGGCCCCTGCCCGTGCCGGAGATGGCCCCGGGTTACACGCTGCGAGAGACCCGCCCCGACCCGGCCGACGACCAGGCGGTGGCCGATATTCTCAACGCCGCCTTCGGGCGCACCATCCACACCGCCGCCGAGTTCCGCGGCTTCACCGCCACCGCTCCGTCCTATCGGCGCGACCTCGACCTGGCTGCCGAGGCGCCCGACGGCGGTTTCGGCGCCTATGTGGGCATCACCTGGGACCCGGCGAATCGCCGCGGCATCTTCGAACCGGTTTGCACTCACCCGGACCACCGCCGCCGGGGCTTGGCCCTCACCTTGATGCGGGAGGGACTGCGGCGCCTGCGGGGCCTGGGGGCCGCCGACGCTCACGTGGAGACCGGCGACGTGGCCCCGGCCAATGCCCTCTACGACGCCGCCGGTTTCACCGAGGCCTACGTGGGGCACCACTGGGAGAAGGCTTGGCCCGCTTGAGCGGCGGCGCCTTCTACCCTTGCCCCGCCATGCGGCCCTACCTCTCCCAGGAGCACCCCCTGCGCTTCGGCCATCGGGGCAGCAGCCTGCTCTGGCCGCAGAACACCATGGTGGCCTTCCAGTGGGCGCTGAGCCTGGGCCTCCGCTACCTGGAGACCGACGTGCACGCCACCCGCGACGGGCGGGTGGTGGTCTTCCACGACGACCGCCTGGACTTGCTCACCGACGGCGCCGGGAAGGTGTGGGACCGCGATTGGGATGACCTGCGCCGCCTCGACGCCGCCTACCACTTCGATCCGGCCCACGGCTACCCACTGCGGGGCACCGGGGTGGGCATCCCTATGTTGGAGGAGGTGCTGGCCACCTTCCCGCGGTGTCTGCTGAACCTCGACCTGAAGCAACCCGGCATGGAGGACCTGCTCGCCGCCGAGATCGCCCGCCTGGGCGCCGAGGACCGGGTGCTGGTGGGGTCCTTCCACGACCGGCGCCTCACCCGGTTTCGCCGGGCCAGCGGCGGCCGGGTAGCCACCTCGGCGGGACCGGGAGAGGTGGTAGCCGCCCTGGGCGCCGCTCGCCTGGGGCGCCCGCTCGGCGGGGCCGCCGACGCCTACCAGGTGCCGGAGCGGCAGGGGCCGTTGCGAGTGGTGAGTCGGCGCTTCGTGGAGGCGGCGCACCGGGGGGGCAAGCAGGTGCACGTGTGGACGGTGAACGATCCGGCCGCCATGCACCGCCTGCTCGGCCTGGGGGTAGACGGCCTGGTCACCGACCGGGCCGATCTGCTCATCGAGGTGCTGGCCGACAAGGGCCGCCGATGACCGGGTGCCTGCTGGGGCCCATCGTTCTCCTCCAGGTGCAGCGCCTGCCGGCGAAGGCTCCGGAGGGGCGCTACCGGCCCGCGGCGATCCTGGCTGTCGAGGAGGCCTGGGTGGGCCCGCAGGGCCTGGCCGGGTTCCACGACGGTGCCTGGGTGCTCGACGCCCACCACGCCGCCCATCCGGCCGGGCGTGGCGGCGGCCGGCGGGCGCTCTCCATCGGCTTCACCGGCCACTATCGGCTCATGGAGGCCCGGTTCGGGCAGGTTCCCCTCGGCATCGGGGGGGAGAACATCGTGGTGCAGGCCGAGGGCCGGGTGTACCTGAAGGACCTCCTGGGGACCGTAGTCGTCCGGGGGACGGAGGGAGAACTGCCGCTTGCCGGGGCGCGGGTGGCCGCCCCCTGCCTGCCCTTCGCCTCGTTCCTGCTCGGCCTCGACCGGGTGGCGGAGCGCGCCGAGGTGGCCGAGCACCTGGAGTTCCTCGGCGAGGGGATGCGGGGTTTCGTCCTGGGGGGTGACCCGGGGGCGGCGCCGATGCTCGTGCGGCCGGGGGACGAGGTGTGGGTGCGCCCCGCTTCCTGAGGATGCCGGTAGCCTGGCGGGCAACGGGGAGGCGTGAGTGCGAAGGGCATCGGCAATCCTGCTCGCCGGGATGTTGGCGGTGGCGGCGTGCGGTGACGACGGGAGCATCTTCGGAAGCACGACCACGGCCGGGGAGGCCACTACGAGCGCCGGCGCCTCGACCACAGCGGCAGGGCCCTCCACCACGGCGGGGCCCACGACCACTGCGGCGACCACAACCACGAACACGACGGCGGCAACCACCAGCACGGCGCCCCTCGTGCCCGTGGTCACGGCCCAACTCGACGAGTCCACTCGCGACGCTCCACCCGGCTGCACCGGGATCGGAGTCTCGGTGTCTCTCCCGATCGTGAGCGGCCTGGCTCCCGCCGTGAATACGCGTCTCAACGATCGCATCTTCGAGATGGTCTTCAACCGGCAGGATCGCTTCCTTACCGACGCCTCCTACGGCTGCGATCCGGCCATGGCCGGTACCCCGCCTTCCTTCCTGGAGTTGGGCTTCGAGGCGACCACGGTGCGGGCCGGCCTCCTCAGCCTCCGCTTCGTCGGGTCCGACTACTACCAGGGGGCGGCACACCCGAACGCCTTCGTCTTCACGCTGAACTTCAACCCCGTCACCGGGGACTTGCTGTCGCTGGAGGGCATCCTGGTCCCCGGCGGGGCCGCCGCCCTGGCCGCCCTGGCGGAGCAGCACCTCATAGATGACCTCTACGGCGGGGACGCCGGCATGTTCCATTCCTGGGTGCCGTCGGTGACCCTCGACATGCTGGTCGAGTGGGTGGTGTCGGCGGCCGGACTGGAGTTCTCCTTCGGCGCCTATACGGTGGGCCCGGGGGTGATGGGCGCCCCGACGATCGTGGTCCCCTTCGGCGAACTGGCCGGCATCATCGACCCGGCCGGGCCGGCGGCAAGCGCTTAGAGGCCCGGCACGCCCCCGGATCCGGCGGCGTCGGCCGGCCGGGGCCGTTCGGGTCGCCTTCACGACGATCCCGGACGCCGTGGGGTCGAGGGAGCGCACGAATTCGGTCGTGACCCCATAGGGGTCGATGACCTTGTCGTAAGAGGGGCCCCGGTACCTCCAGGGCAGGGTGCCGCTGTGCTCCAGGGCACGGATCATCCGGTCGGGCCGTCCCCCAGCCGGGGGCAGAGCAGTCCGATGTCATCGGCACAGCGGAACTTGTCGCCCAGCCGGAGGCTCCGCTCACCGGCACCTCCGCACATCCAGGCGCAGAGGCCTTCCCGGGCGAAGTCGGGGCAGGCGCCGTCGGGGCCGGGCTCGCCGCCGCTGCCTTGGAAGACCTCGAGTTCGATCGCCTACTCGGTCACTTCGTTCTCCCGGCCGTCGCGGGGGCCGGGCCCAGCCTGCTGCATGGGCCCGGCGAGCGAGGCCCGGGGCCGCTTCGTCCCGGTATCCGCCCGCAGCGTGGCGTCAGCCGAGCTCCGCCAGGGCCGTGTCGAAGGCCTCCGCGGCGTTGTCGTCGAAGCCGATCAGGCGGATCTCCTCGAGAGCGCCGGGGTGCTCCCGGGCCCAGGCGGCGCACTCGGTGGCGACCACCCGGGCGGCATCGGGGAGGGGGTAGCCGAAGATCCCGGCCGAGATCGCCGGGAGGGCCACGCGGCGGCACCCTTCGGCCGCGGCGGCGACCAGGGCGGCCCGCACCGCGGTGCCCAGCAGGCCCTCGTTCTCCTCCCCCTCGCGGTAGCGGGGCCCGGCGACGTGGACGATGCAGCGGGCCGGCAGCCTCCCCGCCCCGGTGACCGCGGCCCCGCCGGGGAAGAGGGGCCCGTGCTCGGCCACCCAGCGGTCGGATTCGTCCTGGATCTCCCACCCGCCGGCGCGCACGATGGCCCCGGCCAGGCCGCCGGCGTGGTCGAGGCGCTCGTTGGCGGCGTTGACGATGGCATCGACCTCCTGGCAGGTGAGGTCGGCCCGGAGGGCGGTGAGGGTGGTGCCGGCGACGACGAGGGACCGCATGGGGCCACGGTACCCAACAGGGGCGTCTCCTAGGCTCCCGGCGTGGCCCGCATCGTCCCCTTCGACCCTGCCCATCTCGCCGGAGCCGCGGCGCTGGTGGCCGCGGCGGCCGCCGAGGCGCGCTGCCGTCACCCCCTGCTGCCGGCTGCGCTGGAGGTTTCGGCACGGGTGGAAGGCCTCCTCGCCGCCCCGGCGGGCAGCGGCCTGGGGGTGGCCGCCCTGGAGGGCCGCCGGGTGGCCGGCTTCCTGGTGCCGCTGGTCTTCGACCTCTGGGGAGGGCCCGGCGCCTACGTCCCCGAGTGGGGGCAGGCTGCCGCCGACCCGTTCCTGGTGGGCGGGCTCTACGAAGCCGGCGCGACCCGCTGGGTGGGGGCCGGGCGCACGGTGCATGCGATCACCCTGTGGGCCCACGAACCGGCGGTCGAAGCGGCCTGGCACGACCTGGGCTTCGGGCGGGTGGTGGTCGATGCCGTGCGCGGCCTCGAGCCTCCCGACCGCCGGGCGCCCCGCGTCTGTGTGCGGGCGGCGGGGCCGGACGATGCCACCACCCTGGCGGCGCTGGAGCGGGCCCTGTGGGAGCACCTGGCGGCGCCTCCCGCCAGCCGGGTGCCCCCGGGGCCCGGGGGTAGGGCGGAGGCGGCCCGGCGCCTGGCCGACCCGGCACAGCCGGTGTGGGTTGCCGAGGTCGAAGGAGCGGTGGCCGGGTTCATTTCGCTGCAGCCGGGTGACGAATCGCCGCCGGCGCTGCGCTCGCCCGACATGGTGCGCTGCGACGGTGCCTTCGTGCTGCCCGGTCGGCGCGGCAAGGGGGTCGGCCGCTCCCTGTTGGGCGCCGCCATGGGGTGGGCGAGGGCCGGCGGCTTCACGGCGTGCGGCCTCGACTACGAGTCGGCCAACCTACCGGCGGCCCGATTCTGGCCCCGGTGCGGGTTCCTCCCGGTGCTGCACTCGGTGGCCCGCCGGGTCGCTTGACAAACGGTCGGGATCGGCCGAATATACGGCCGCCCGACAATATTGTGATGACCCCCTCCCGCTCCCCGCTCGGCCAGATGCTCCTCACCCAGGAGCAGGCCCGCTTGCTCACCGAGCCGACGCGATCGGAGATCATCCGCCTGCTCGCCCAGCGTCCGGCCACCACCTCGCAGTTGGCCGAGGTGCTGGGCCGCCCCCGGGGGAGCATCGGGTACCACCTCAAGGCCATGGAGGCGGCCGGGGTCATCCGGGTGGTGCGCACCCGCAAGGTGCGGGCCCTGACCGAGAAGTACTACGGCCGGGTGGCCGACACCTTCATCTTCCCGGACATCGAGGGCGAGGGGATGCTCACCGAGGCGATCGGTGAGATGCGCTCGTCGCTGAGCGTGCGCGACGGCTTCCTCACCCTGCGGCACGCCCGGATCTCGGAGGCCGACGCCGGCCTCTTCGAGGCGGCGCTGCTCGACCTGGCCGAGGAGTTCGCCACCCAGAAGCCGAGCGGCGACACCGTCTTCGGCCTGGTTATCGGCCTCTTCTCGACCACCCGGCCGTCGCTGCCGGTCCCCGACAACGACGAGGAGCACACGTGAGCACCGAGCAGGCTGCCTCCGCCAAGGTTCCCCTCGGCGCCCGCTACTGGCGGTTGTGGATCGCCAGCGTCATCTCCAACCTGGGCGACGGGGTGGGGGCGATCGCCTTCCCGTGGCTGGCCTCGGCGGTCACCCGCAACCCGGTGCTCATCGCCCTCATTGCAGTCGCCCAGCGCCTGCCCTGGCTCATCTTCACCCTGCCCGCCGGGGTGATCACCGACCGCCTCGACCGGCGCCGCATCATGGTGTGGGCCGACGTGGCCCGGGCGCTGTTGATTGCGCTCATCGCGGCGGTGGTGCTGGCCGGCCGACGCGGCCTTCCCTCGCCCGAGGAACTGGCCTCGGGGGCGGATCTGGGCACCAACGCCGCCGTCTACTGGGTGCTGGTGGGGGCGGTGCTGCTGCTCGGCTTCGCCGAAGTGCTGCGGGACAACGCGGCGCAGACCTTCCTCCCGGCGCTGGTGAAGCCCGCGGCCCTGGAGCGGGCCAACGGCACCCTCTGGGGCGCCGAGATGCTGGCCAACTCCTTCATCGGCCCGCCCCTGGGGGGCCTGTTGCTGGGCGTGGGCTTCGCCCTTCCCTTCTTCGTGAACGCCGGGGGCTACGCCGTGGCCGCCGGCCTGGTCTTCCTCATTGCCGGTCAGTTCCGGGCCAAGGGGACCGCGACCCCGGGCACCCGGGTGCACTGGCGGGGGGAGATGAAGGAGGGCTTCTTCTGGCTGTGGCACCACGAACTGCTGCGCCCCATGGCCATCATCCTCGGCCTGCTCAACGGCCTGGGGATGATGATCATGTCCACCTTCGTGCTCTTCGCCCAGGAGGAGCTCGACCTGGAGACCGGCCTGTTCACCGGGGTGCTGCAGCCGGTCGCCAACCTGTTTGGCTTCGAAAGCGTCGGCACCTTCGTCTTCACTTTGCTCATCATGGGCGGGGCGGTGGGCGGCATCGCGGGCAGCCTGGTGGCCGCCCGGGTAAGCAAGGCGCTCGGTAGTGGCCCCTCGCTCTACCTGACGATCATCGGCGGGGCGATCACCGCCGCGGTCACCGGGATCGCCACCCGCTGGTGGCTCGCCTTTCTCATGATGGTGCTCGGCACGTTCACCGCCATCCTGTGGAACGTCATCACCGTGTCGCTGCGCCAGACGATCATCCCCGACCACCTGTTGGGGCGAGTGAACAGCGTCTACCGCTTCTTCGGCTGGGGCATGATGCCCATCGGGTCGCTGGTCGGCGGGGCGGTGGTGGCGCTGGGGACCGCCTGGGTGGGCCGGGCCCAGGGGCTGCGCTGGCCGTTCTTCGTCGTGTCCGTCGCCCACCTGGCGATCTTCGTGTACGCCGCCCCGCGGCTCACCACGGGGAAGATGGAGGCGGCCCGGGCCGATGCGATGGCCCGCCACGAGACCGAGGAATCGGCGCGGGCTGCCGCTGCCTCCGCAGCCGGTGCAGGCGTGCCCGAAGGAGATCAGGACTGAGGTAGCCCGCCATGAGCGACCTGTGGAAGACCTGTCCCGATTGCCGGTGGCCGAACGACCCGCCGGGCGCCCCGGCCTGCCGGACCTGTGACGGCCTGCACCCGGGCCTGGTGAGGATCCCCGAGGGGGCTCTGCTCATCGAGGACATGGACGAGGCGGCCGAACTGGTGGTGCGGACGATGGACCGGCTCTGGCCCGGACGGGGGCGGGGGATGACGAAGGCGGCGGTTCGGACTGTGCTGCGGGCGGCGGGGGGGGAAGGCGGCCCCTGATCGACCGGTGCGCTTTGGTCGCCTCTCCCGCGTCAACTCACGACTGAAGCCCCACCGGGCAGGACACTCCGGTGCCGCCCGGGCCGCAGTAGCCCTGGGGGCTCTTCGCCAGGTACTGCTGGTGGTATCCCTCGGCGTAGTAGAAGGCCCCGGCCGCAGCGATCTCGGTGGTGATTTCGCCGTGCCCGGCCGCCGTCAGCGCCTCCTGGTAGGCGTCCCGGGAGCGCGCCGCGTCCTCGAGTTGGGCCGGTAAGACGGCGTAGATCGCCGAGCGGTACTGGGTGCCGACGTCGTTGCCCTGGCGCATCCCCTGGGTCGGGTCGTGGCCCTCCCAGAACACCCGCAGGAGGTTGTCGTAGGAGACTGCGGAGGGGTCGAAGGCGACGAGCACCACCTCGGCGTGCCCGGTGCGCCCGGTGCACACCTCCTCGTAAGTGGGGTTCGGGGTGAACCCGCCCGAGTAGCCCACGGCGGTGGCGAAGACCCCGGGTACTTGCCAGAAACGGCGTTCGGCTCCCCAGAAGCAACCCAGGGCGAAGAGAGCGGTCTCGATGCCGTCGGGGAACGGAGGCCTGATGGGGCGGCCGCCGACGAAGTGGGTCTCGGGGCCGGGGATGGGCGCGGTGCGCCCGGGGAGGGCGAGGTGCTCGGGGACCATACCCCCTGTCTTCCCGGTGCCGAAGGCCATGCGCCGGTCAACCGCGGGAGGGACGCCGGTGTTCCCGCCCGCTCTCCTCTCCGCGCCTCAGGCGCGGCGCGGAGAGGGCGAAACACAACAAGAGGCCGCGACAGGGGTCGGTCACGCCCTTGCCCTCACCCCGAACCTTAAGGCTCGGCCGGGAGAGGGAGCGTCGTCGCAACCCCCTTGAGCCCGCCTCCTCCTTCGCTTACCTTGCCCCTGCCCGACCCCCGAGGTCTGCATGCCGGCTCTCGCCCTGTGGACGCCGGAGGACGGATTGCTCGGTGCCCTCGCGCCCCTGGCTCTCGCCATCGCTGCCGGTACCGCGTTGGTGGTGGACCTCGACCTCCTCGGCCCGCGGTACCCGGGGTCGTCGTCGCTGGCAGACCTGGTAGCGGAAGGTCCCAGGAAGGCCGACCTGAGCCCGGCACGGCGCGGGGTGGCGGTGCTGCGCAACGGTGGGGTGAGCCCGGCGGCCGCCGCCGAGGTGGTGGCCGCCCTGGTGGCCGGTTGGGAGCGGGTGGTGCTCCGCCTGTCGCCGCGGCCCGCTCCGGCCACCGGCGGCATCCCGGTGGTCCCGGTGCGCCTGTTGGTGCCCGGCGGCCTCTTCCCCAGCGAGGGCGGGCCGGCCGTCTACCAGACCACCCGGGCGGTGATGCGCCTCCCTGGCCCTGGGCTGCGGGTGCCCATTCCGCGTTCGGGGACTGTGGCCGCCTTGCTGCAGGGTCGCCGTCCGGCGGTCGGCGACCGCTGGATCCGGGCCTGGCGCCCGGTGTGGGAGGCCCCGTGGGCGCCCTAGAGCGGGTGGTGGAGCGCCTGGTGGGCTCGGCAGTGCCCCTGTGCCGGGCCGACCTCCTGCCCGCGGCTCGCCGTCTCGCCGCCGAGGAGGCCCCCCTCGACGCCGAGCGGGTGGCAGCCCAGGCGGTGGATGCCCTGGCCGGCCTGGGGCCGCTCGAGGCCCTGCTTGCCGACCCGGCGGTGAGCGATGTCCTGGTCAACGCCCCCCACGAGGTGTGGCTGGAACGGGACGGCCGACTGGAGCGGGCGGCGGTGAGCTTCGCCGACCAAGGCGCAGTGGTGGCGGCGGTGGAGAGAGCCATCGCCCCGCTGGGCCTGCGTCTCGACCGTGCCTCCCCGGCCGTCGCCGCCCGCCTCCCCGACGGCTCCCGTCTCCACGCCATGATCCCCCCGGCTTCGGTGGACGGCCCGGTGGTGGCCATCCGCCGCTTCACGCCGGCGGTGCCCGACCTGGCCGCCCTGGTGGCCGTCGGGTCGCTGCGCCCCGACGGTGCCGACCTGTTGCGAACGGCGGTTCGCGAGAAGCGCAACCTGCTGGTGAGCGGCGGCACCGGTTCGGGCAAGACCACCCTGCTCAACGTTGTCTCGGCCGAGATCCCCGCCGGCGAGCGGGTCGTGACCATCGAGGACGCCGCCGAACTGCGCCTGCGGGGCCACGTGGTCCGCCTCGAGGCCCGGCCTCCCAACGCCGAGGGGGCGGGCGAGATCACCCTGCGCACCCTGGTGCGCCACGCCCTGCGCCTCCGCCCCGACCGGATCGTGGTGGGCGAAGTGCGGGGCCCCGAGGCCCTGGATCTCATCCAGGCGATGAGCACCGGCCATCCGGGCTCCATGGGGACGGTGCACGCCAACGGGCCCGCCGAGGCGCTGTGGCGCCTGGAGACCCTGGCGCTGTCGGGGGAGACCCGCCCGGCTCCCGATGCGGTGCGCCGCCAACTCCACGGCGCCGTCGGCCTGGTGGTGCACCTGGCCCGCCGCGGAGAACAGCGCCTGGTGGAGGTGGTGGCCGAGGTGTCCGGGGAGCGCCTGGAGGAGGTGTACCGGTGCTGAGCGCGGTGGTGCTCGCCCTGGCCCTGGCCGCCGGAGCGCCGTTTCCGGTGCTGGGGGTGGCGGTGCTGGCCATCTGGCAGCCGCTCTGGTTGCTGGCCGCCGCCGCGGTGTGGACGGTGGTGGCCCGCCGGCGGCGGCGCCTGACCCGGGCGGGCCCCGCCGACGAGGCCGGCTTCCTGCAGGGCCTGGCCGCCGAACTCGACGCCGGGGCCTCGTTGCGGGCGGCCGTGGCGGCGGCATCCACCCGGGCGCCTTCTCTCGACCTGGCCCGAGCCTGCCGCCTGGCCGACGCCGGCCTCCCCGCCGAGCAGGTGGGGGAGGCGCTGCAGGCCGCCCTACCGGTGAACGGGCGCCTGGCCGCGGCCGCTTTCCGCCTCGCCGCCGTCACCGGGGGCCGGGTGGCCGCCCTCTTCCACACCCTGGCAGCCCGGGCCGCCGAGGTGGGCCGCCTCAACCGGGAGCGCCGGGCGCTGACCGCCCAGGCCCGGGCCTCGGCCTGGGTGGTAGGAGGTGTGCCGGTGGCCCTGCTCGTGCTGCTCGCCCTGACCGGGAGGACGGGCCGCCTGCTCGCCGACCCGGCGGGCGGGGTGGTCCTCGCCGTGGGCCTGGCCCTCGAGGCGGCGGGGGTGGCGGTGGTCTGGTCGATGGTGCGGGGGACGGGGCGATGACGGCCTCCTTTGCCGCCCTGGCTGGGATAGGAGCGGCCTCGCTGGCCCGACGCCTCCCTCACCTCGGGCCTCCGGTGGTGGCCGGCGCTCTGGCCGCCCTGGTGATTGCCGCCCCCCTGCCGGGTGCGGCCGGCGCTCTGGCCCTGGCCTGCTGGCGCCTCTCCCGCCGCTTCCGGGGACGCCGCCTGGCCGCCGCCTCGGCAGGGGCCGACGTGGTACTCCTGGCCGACCTGGTGGCCCTGGGCCTGGGGGCCGGGCTGAGCCTCCCCCTGGCCCTGGATGAAGCGGCAGGAGAGGTCGACCCGGCCCTGGGAGCCGAGGTCGGGTCCCTGCATCGGGCCATGGACCGCCTCGGGGTGGCGGCCGCCCTCGCCGCGGCGACCGGACGGGGGGAGCGCCTCTACCGCCTCACCGCCCGGGCGGCGGCCACCGGGGCGCCGCTGGCGGCGGCAGTGGAGGCGTTCGCCGCCGAATGCCGCCATGCCGAGCATTCCCGGCGCCTCGAGTCGGCCCGGCGCCTGCCGGTCCGCCTGCTGCTGCCCCTGGCACTGCTCATCCTGCCCGGCTTCGTGGTGCTGGTGGTGGGGCCCGCCCTGCTCGAGTCGCTGGCCCGCCTCGAGGTGCTGCCCTGAGGAGGACTCCTTCGTCCCGCTCGAGAGGAGCCATCCATGTTCCGCGACCAATCCGGCCAGGCCACCGCCGAGTACGCCCTGGTGATCGTGGCCGCCGCCGTGATCGCCCTGGCCCTCATCGTATGGGCCTCCACCAGTGGAGTGTTCCCCGACTTCTTCGAGGCGGTGGTGCGCAAGGTGCGAGGGATGGTGGACGGCGCCCCCGGCGCCTGAGCCGGGGGAGCGCCGCAGTGGAGTTCGCCCTGGTAGTGCCCCTGGTGCTGATGGTGCTGCTGGCCGCAGTCGAGGTGGCGGTGGTGGCCCGGGCCCAGTTGGAGGTGAGCCAGGCCGCCCGGGAAGGGGCGCGGGAGGCGGCGGCCACCCCCGAACCGGCGGCGGCGGTTGGGGCGGTGCGCCGCTTCCTGGGAGACGACCTGGGGGATCAAGCCCGGGTCTCGGTCTCTCGGGATCACGTGGTCGGAGGACGGGCCGAGGTGGTGGTTCGGGTGCCCTACCGGGTGGCGGCGCCCCTGTTCGGCGGGTTCGCCGTCCACCTCGAGGGCCGCTGCACGATGCGGGTAGAGCGGTGAGCGACCGGGGCGGAGCGGCGGTGCTGCTCGTGGGCGTCGCGGCAGTGGTGCTGCTGCTGGCCGCGGCGCTGGGAGCGGTGGGCGCCTACTTACTGGCCCGGGTGGAAGCGGTGGCCGCCGCCGACGCCGCCGCCCTGGCCGCTGCTCCGGTGACCTTTCTCCCCTTCGGCGCCGAGGGAACCCCGACCGAGGAGGCGGCTCGCTTCGCCACCGCCAACGGGGCCCGCCTGCTGTCCTGCGTCTGCCCGGTGGACCCCTCCTGGGAGCCGCGCACGGTAACGGTCCGGGTCGCCCGGGAGGCCCGCCTCTGGCCGGTTGGGTTGCTGACCGTCACCGCCGTGGGCCGGGCGGAGTTCCTGCCGGCGCTGCTGCTGACGGAGGAGTGAACCTCACCCTCCCGGCGGCCCTCCTGAGGAACTGCCGGCGACTGGCACTGATGCCAACAGATCGGTCAAATGGCCTGCTGAGCGGTCAAGTGACCGGAATGACGGTGTGCTGTGGCTCATGGTGATATCACTACCCGCCACGGCGCTGCTGGGCCGACTCGATGCTGCCGTTGTGGCAGTTCTGTGCCACTCAGACCGCCCGCTCACGATCCGCGAGGCGTAGGCCTCAGCGCCGCCCGCTTCTACGAGGGGGTCCGTCTGACGCTGCGGCGTCTGGCGCAGAGTGGGTTCCTCGGCGGGGAGGAGCGCACCGCGGGGGCCTGCTACTCGCTCAACCGAGCGCACGTGGCCCATCCGGCGGCGGAGATGCTGTTCGACATGCCGGCCCGATTGGTGTCGCGGGTGGCAGATACGATCGGAAGATTGACCTGCCGGCCACTCCACGTGTCCTGCTTCGGATCGATGGCACGGCGCGACGGTGGCGCCGAAAGCGACCTCGACATGCTGGTGGTGTTCGACGAGCGAACCTATGGGGAAGAGGGCCTTTGGGCCGACCCGGTGGCCGGCCTGGGAGGCGCCATTCGCCGGTGGATCGGCAACCGGGCCGCCATCATGACGATCGGACGGGGCGACGTCGGGGGCATGGCGGCGGGCAGGCGGGCCCGGCCGCTGTGGAAGGCACATCGCGTAGATGCGGTCACCCTCTACGGGCAGGATCTCACAAGACCGGTCCGGTGATGAGGGCTCGAGGGCACACCCGCCCGTGCGGGCCGGAGGAGGCCCTGGATCGCCACGACCACGCGCTGCGCTTCCTCGAGACGGCCGAGATGGTTCTGGAAGGCACGACGCGGCAGGGATACGCCGACGTCACCGGGGCCCTGGCCGTGCTGGCCGGAGTGGCGATAACCGACGCAGTCTGCTGCCAGGCCCTGGGCCAGCACGACCGCGGCGAGGACCATCGCACCGCCTCGGACCTGCTGCGCCGGTTGGCCCAGGTCGGGGAGCGGATGGCTCGGGATCTGGATCGCTTGCTGGCCATCAAAGACAAGACGAGTTATCAGAGCGGGTACCCGTCCCGAGCAGATGCTCGCCGGGCAGTCGGCCGGGCTCAGGGATGATCGAGCACGGGACCGGGGTCCCGCAGTTCGGGGGGTGAGCCCGGCCCTACCCCCGCCCTCCCCCCACCGCGCCCGTCGGTCGGGCAGAATGGGCTGCGGCTATTCCACGAAAGGAGCCACCCATGGGTGTCGCCGTCATGGGCGTCGGGATGTGCGGAGCGTTCCCGGCGTCCGATGGGCTCTCGTACCGGGAGTTGATCGCCCGGGCCGCCCAGATGGCCTACCGCGACGCCGGCATCGTCCCGAGCCAGCTGGACGGGGCGGTATCGGTGGAGGAGGACTTTGTCAGCGGCTACTCCATCGCCGACGAGTACGTGCCCGACCAGTTGGGGGTGGCCCGCAAGCCGGTGTACACCATCTGCGGCGACTTCCTCCACGGCTTCGGCTCGGCGGTCATGCAGATCGAGACGGGCCGCTTCGAGACCGTGGTGGTCGAGGCCTACTGCAAGGCCAGCAACGTCCTGCACAAGGACGAGTTGCTCCACTTTGCCTTCGACCCCGTCATGGAGCGCCTCGGCTTGAGCCCCCACTACCTGGCCGGCCTGGAGTTGCAGCACTTCCTGGCGGGCTCCGGCTTCGACCTCGAAGATGTGGCCGAGGTGGCCCGGCGCAACCGTGAGGTCGCCCTCGACAATCCCCTGGCCCCCTACGGCGGGCGCACCACCGTCGAGGACATCGTGGGGGGACGCCCGGTGGCCCTGCCCCTCACCGAGCCGATGATCGCCCGCCACGCCGACGGCGTGGTGGTGGTGGTGCTCGGCACCGACCAGGCCGCCCGCCGCAGCGCCCGCAAACCGGTGTTCGTCGCCGGCACCGGGTGGGGTTCCGCCACCAGCATCGTGGCCCGGCGCGACCTGTCGTCGTCGGAGGGCACCGAAGTGGCGGCAACCCTGGCGCTGGCGGAGGCCGGCATCGAGGACGCCGCCGCCGACTGCGACGTGTTCTACGTCTCCGACCTGTACGCCCATCGCCAGTTGATGCACATGGAGGCCCTGGGTCTGGGCGACGCCGAACTGCCCGCCCTCAACCCCGACGGGGGCTGCCTGGGCATGGGGGATCTGATGGAGGCCAACGGCGGGGCCCGCCTCTACGACGCCGTGCTGCAGTTGCGCGGCGAGGCCGGCGCCCACCAGATCGACGGGGCCCGGCGGGCCCTGGTCCACGGCTGGCGGGGCCTGCCCACCGACTCTGCGGCCGTAGCGGTACTGGAGCGGGAAAGGAGGACGGCATGACCCGCGTCGCCGTCATCGGTGCCGGCATGACCCGCTTCGTGCGCCGCGCCGAGGAGACCCCCGGAGAACTGGCCTCCCAGGCGGTGGCCATGGCCCTGGCCGACGCCGGCCTGGGCATCGAGGACATCGACGCCGTCTGCCTGGGCACCGCCCCCGACGCCTTCGACGGCATCCACATGAACGGCGAGAACCTGCTCTCCGGGGCGGGGGGAACGCGCAAGCCCTACATGCGCCACTTCGTCGGCGGGGGCACCGGGGTGATGAGCCCCATCCACGGCTGGATGCACGTGGCATCGGGCAAGTTCGACACCTGCCTGGTGGTGTGCGAGGAGAAGATGTCGCCGTGCGTCCCTCACCCGGCGGGCGCCTTCCTGACCATCTTCGACCACACCACCGAGCAGCCGCTGGAGCTGACCCTCATCCACATCTTTGCCCTCGAGATGGCGCGCTTCATGCACGCGTACGGGTACACCGAGGAGGAGATCGCCCGGGTGTCGGTGGCCCACAAGCGCAACGCCCTGGACCACCCGGCGGCTCAGATCCCCGAGGACATCACCGTGGCCGACGTCATGGCCTCCAGGCTGCTGTCGTGGCCGGTGAAGCGCCTCGACATCAGTCCCACCTCCGACGGGGCGGTGGCCATCGTGCTGGCGAGCGAGGACGTGGCCCGGGCCCGGGGCATCACCCCGGTGTGGATCGAGGGGGTGGGCTACCGCCTCGACACCGCCTACTGGTGCACCCGCGACCTGGCTTTCCCGGAGTACGTTGCCCTGGCGGCCCAGGATGCCTACCGGATGGCGGGCATCACCCGGCCGGCCGAGGAGATCGACGTCTGGGAGCCCTACGACCCCTTCGACTACAAGGCCCTGCACCACATGAACGGCCTGCTCCTCGACCGCACCGGGCGGACGGTGCACCGGCTGTTGGAGTCGGGTGCCTTCGAGCGCGACGGCAGCCACCCCATGTGCCCCTCCGGCGGGGCGCTGGGCGTGGGCAACCCCATCTCTGCCACCGGCCTCATGAAGATCGCCGAGCTGTATTTCCAGCTCAGCGGCCAGGCGGGCAAGCGCCAGGTGCCCAAAGAGGTGCACCGCGGCCTGGCCCAGGCCTGGGGCGACCTCATGCAGGTGGGCACGGTGGTGGTCATGTCGTCCGAGGGGTCGCTGCCCATCCGCCGCTCGCAGTGGAGCAAGGCGACGGTCGACGACCTCCCCGGCACTCCGCTGAAGGCCGTCACCGACGTACCCCACATCGAGTACCACCCCGAACTGGCCTACGCCTGGGACAACGGCTACGCTCTCACCACCTACCTGGAGGGGTTCCGCCGGGGGAAGATCCGGGGCTCGCACTGCGCCGGGTGCGACCGGATGATGATCCCGGCCCGGCCGTTCTGCGAGGTGTGCGACCTGCGGGCCGTGGACCGCTACTTCGACCTGCCCGACACCGGCACGGTGCAGACCTACACCATCTCCCACGTGGACTGGGCCTCGCTGCCCCTGCCCGAGGGGAAGGTGAACATCTTCGCCGTGGTGGCCATCGACGGCGCCGGCGAGCGCATGGGCCTGGTGCACCTGCTGGGCGAGGTGGACCCGGCCGAAGTCCACATCGGCATGCGGGTGAAGGCGGTGTGGAAGCCGGAGGAGGAGCGGCAGGGCATGGTCACCGACCTGGCCTACTTCCGGCCGCTGGCCCCCGGTGAGGAGGCGGGTGAGGCTGAGGCGGTGATGATCAAGCCTGAGGAGTTGACCCGGGCCACTGCCCGGGCGGTCACGGGGCGCATCCCCCTCGACTACGCCTACACCGCCGGCCTCGGCGGGCGCCGCTTCTACACCGACCTGGCCCAGGGGAAACTCAGCGGCACCTGGTGCCCGGAGTGCGAGGTGACGCTCGTGCCGCCCACGGCCTTCTGCGAGGAATGCCTGGAGACCCTGGATCCGGACGCCCAGGCCCGCCCGGTGGACGCCGGGTCGGGCGTGGTCACCGCGGCCACCCTGGTGTTCGAGGACCGCATGGGCCACCCCTTGGACGCCCCAGTTTGGGTGGTCCAGGCGCAGTTCCCCGACGCCGTCGGGTCGGTGATCGGGAGGCTGCTGACTGAGCTCGACGACGAAGCGCCCATCGGCCTGCCGGTGGAACTGGTACCCACGAAGGAGGTCGGCCCGGAGCACGTGGCGTTCCGGGCGGCGGGGTAGGCGCAGGGCCTCCCCCGCGGCGGCGGGAGCGCGGTCGGCCGGGCGCCGGGGTTGTCTCCCCCGCGGCGGCGGGGCACAGCGGACGCCCTCACCCCCCGCCCGCTCCCGGCAAGCCGGAGAGGGGGCCGCCCGCAGGGCGCAGAGGGGGCAGCACCCATCTTCACGCTCCCGGTGAAGTGGCGTTGCCGCCGGCGCGGCGCATACTGGTGCCTCGAACAAAGGAGTCTCGGTTGAGCGAGTCCAGGAGCAACTGCTTGTGCGCCGCCCTCTTCGGGTTCGTCCTCGGGGTCGTGGCCGCCCACCTCATCGGCCGGTACCGGCTGGCCTGCGGCTGTTGCTGCGGCGCCGCCGACTGCTGCTGCGACGAGGCCGGTGAGTGCTGCGGGGAGTGCGACGATTCCGGGGAGGGGTGCTGCTGCGAGGAAGGCGCCTCGTCCGGCGAGGAGGCCGACCCGGCGGCAGAGTGACGTTGAGCG
The DNA here is from genome assembly GCA_043810615.1 of Actinomycetota bacterium. Lineage (GTDB taxonomy): Bacteria > Actinomycetota > Acidimicrobiia > Spongiisociales > UBA11373 > VGBK01. Next base: position 26,493 of record JBDROA010000104.1, read on the forward strand.
GGCTTCGGGCACCTTGACGGTAACCGAGATAACTGCCGAACTCGCGGGGCACAGCATCCTGGACGCCCCGCCGTCGGTGAGGAATCGACCCTGGTCGGCAGTCCCGGCCGCCCGATGAGCCCGGACTCGGAGTTCATCGTGTTCAACTCGAACCGGTACGGCTACCAGGGGCTCTTCGCCATGCGGGCCGACGGGTCCGGGGCGTCGCCCTTCCTCTGGGACTACCCGGCCGGGTTCGCCGCGTTCGCGCCCGCTCGGTAGGGCCGGGCGCGAATCCGAGGGGGTGCGTCCCTGTGGGTGGGGGCGTACCTCCTCCCCTCTTGCCTCTCCCGGCAAGCCGGGAATTGCGGAAGCCCTCACCCCCCGCCCTCTCCCGGCAAGCCGGGAATTGCGGAAGCCCTCACCCCCCGCCCTCTCCCGGCAAGCCGGGAGAGGGGCGCCACGCAGCCTTAGTCGGCCGCCTTCAGCACGGTGCACGCCCGCAGCGTGACCCACTTGGAGGGGGCACCCTGCGCCTCGATCGGCACTGAGGTCTTGCCCTGGTAGGCGTACCGGTTGGCCCAGCGCCCCCGGGCGTCCTGCTGGGCGGCGAGCCAGTCCATCGCCCGTTCGAGCCGGGGATCCCGGGCGTGGCCCAACTCGGCGAGTACTTCGAGGACCTGGAGCACGTCGGCCACGTAGCCCGAGGGGAAGCCGAGCTTGAACCACGACGACGACGGCCTGGTGTTGCCCCATCCCATGGGGTAGTCGGCGTCCGCCGGGTCGCGAGAGAACAGGAACTCCACGCCCGTGGCGATGGCCCGCCGTACCCGGGCCGTGCGCCGGCGGGGCGGGATGGAGGCCAGGGCCCGCAACTCCTTGACCGCGCCCCAGGCGCAGGGGAGGTTCTCGTTCACCCCGCAGGCGAAGCCGGGGCCGGGGGTGACGGCGTACCAGCGTTCCACGCCCTCGCCGAGGATGGTGCGGGCCGCCCAGTCGACGGCCCCCCGCACCCGGGGGTCGTCGAAGTGCCCGAAGCCGAGCAGCGCCCGCAGGAGGTTGCCGTTGAGACAGTGGATCGCCGCCGACGGCGGTGGGTTCCTCTCCTCCTTCGACCCCGAGCACCCGAACCCGCCCACCGCGGTGGGGCACCGCTCCAGCACGTAGCGGCAGGCGGCCTGGATGCGCTCGTCGGCCGGGTCGGCTCCCAACTGCTCCAGGAACATGAGGTTCCATACGGTCCCGGTGTACTTCGGTCCGTAGCCGGGGCCCGGCTTCACCCACCAGCCGCGAGAGTCCTGGGCTTGGAGGATGCCTTTGATGGGATCCGCCCGCATCGCGTGGGCCCGGGCGGCGACGACATCAGGGTCGGTGGGCGAGCGGCCCAGGAGCCGAACGAGCGTGGCCGCCCGCACCGCTGGGACCGATTCCTCCAGCAGCCAGGGCCGCGGGTCGGCTTTCAGAGTGCCCGGCCAGGCGTCCGGCATGGGGAGGACTCTATCGGGAGGCCGCGATTCCTCGCCCGCTGTGAGACGACCTCGTCCCGGCTGCCGCCTGCCGGTGTCACCCCCTCCGCAGGTCCTCGGCGCTTTCGTTCTCCTCCCAGGGAGGGCCGAGTCCTCGAGGCGAGCGCCATTCGGTTCTCCCCTCTGAGAGGGGAGCAACGAAGCGCGGACTGTGCCCTTGTCGTCGCCCCCCTGGGCCGGCAGCGCCTCCTCGTGGCGGTGGGCCCGCCCCTCACCCCAGCGCCACGTCGAGGATCATCATCACCATGAAGCCAAAGATGGTGGCCACCGTCGCCACGTCCTCGTTGCCGTTGCGCTGCGACTCCGGGATCAACTCCTCGATGACGACGTAGATCATGGCCCCGGCGGCGAACGCCAGGGCGTAGGGGAGCAGCGGCCGGAAGGCGACCACCGCCGCCGCCCCGATGACCGCCGCGATCGGCTCGACTATCGCCGAGAGCTGCCCGAACCAGAAGCTGCGGAAGCGCGACACCCCCATGGCCCGGATGGGCATGGCCACCGCCACCCCCTCGGGGAAGTTCTGGATGGCGATGCCGACGGTGAGCGCCAGGGCCCCGGAGAGGGTGATCGCCCCGTTCAGTTCCAGCCCGGCGCCCACCGCCCCGAAGGCGACTCCGACCGCCAGGCCTTCGGGGATGTTGTGCAGGGTGATGGCGGTGACCATCAGGGTGGTGCGGTGCCAGCGGGTGGCCACCCCCTCCGCCTCGGTCCGCGGGTACCCCGGGTGCAGGTGGGGGAGGAGGGCGTCCACCACCCGCAGGAACAGGCCGCCCAGCACCAGGCCGGACGCCGCGGGGAGCCAAGAGGGGACACCCTGGGCCGCAGCCAGTTCGATGGCTGGTGCCAGCAGCGACCAGAAACTGGCGGCCAGCATCACCCCGGCGGCGAAGCCCAGCATGACGTCGAGGAGACGCCGGTTGAGCTGGCGCAGGAGAACCACCCCGGCGGCTCCCAGGGCGGTCACCCCCCAGGTCCCCAGACCTCCCAGGAGAGCCTGGGTCACCGGTGACAGGTCCTCGAACCAGCGCATCCGGGTAGGTTAGTGAAGGGCCATGTTCTCCCATCGAGCTGGGAGTGCCGGGTCTTCGAGGCGAGGGGGACGGATCTTCTGTGCCGAACCCGTTCAACGCGGGGGGCGCACCTGCTGCGCCAACTCCCGCACCGCCCCGGCGAAGCACGCCATGGGCGCCTCCACCAGGCCGGCGCCCACCATGCCCACCCCGGCTTCGCGGCCGGCGATGCCGGTGTTGATCTGCGGCGTCACCCCGGTGCGCACTACGAGGGTGGCGTCGATGCCCGCCGGGGTGCCCCGCCCCTCCAGGATGGGGATGCGGTAGAGGGGATGCTCGCCCCGGGTGATCTCGTACATCTCCAGGGTCCGCCGCACCGCCCCGGCGGCGGTCCCTCCCACGAAGCCGACGATGGCCGGTGAGGCCGCCATGGCCATGCCCCCCAGGCCCACCGTCTCGGTGATGGCCGAGTCCCCGATGTCGGGGTTGGCGTCGACGGCGCTGAACCCGGGCAGGTAGAGGCCTTGGACCTCGGGGGCGGGGGCGGTGAACCAGCGGTCGCCGGTGCCGGAGAGGCGGACGCCGAACTCGGTGCCGTTGCGGGCCATCACGGTGACCACGCTGGACCCGGAGATCCCGGCGGCGGCGTCGGAGGCCAGCTTCCCCGAGGCCATGACCAGGTTGAGCATGAAGTGGTCGTTGGCCTGGATGAAGCGGAACACGGCGGCCCGGTCGGCGGCGGCCTCGTCGCCCTCCACCAGGGCCGGGCCCAGCGCCCGCAGCAGCAGCGAGGTGCCCGCCCGGTTGCGGTTGTGGCCGTCGTCGCCCATCTGCAGTGCCTGGGCGATCAGCGCCCCCAGGTCGATGGGGCCGCTTCGGTCCAGGGCCGCGCCCAGCACCGGGCCGAGAACCCTCTCCATCCAGTGGAGGCGGTCGACGACCTCGGGGGCGAAGGCGCCGTAGCGGAGCACCTTGCCCAGGCCCTCGTTGAGGGTGGAGTAGGCCCGCCGCCCGGTGAGCGAATCCTCGACCACGGCCAGGGGCATCGACCGGCTCACCACCCCGGCCATGGGGCCGGCGGCGCGGTGATGGTGGCATGGGGAGAGGGAGACGGTGGCGGCGAGGCGGGTGGCCTCCTCGGGTGAGGCCGCCCGGCCCTCGTAGAGCAGGGCGCCGATCAGGGCGCCGCGTAGGGGGCCGGAGCAGTCCTCCCAGGTGATGGGCGGCCCGGCGTGGAGCAGCGTGCCGTCGGCCAGTTCCGGTATGGCCTCGCCGGCCGGCACCACCCCGACCAGGTGAGGATGGGTGCCGGTGAGGGCGGCCAGAGCGGCGGCGTCGGCCGCGGGCTTGCCCGGGGCGGCGGCCAGCACGGCCAGGGCCTCCTCCGTGCCCGGCACCGGGGGATGCCAATCCACCCGGGTGACGGCCGCCCCCTGGGCGGTGACGGCGTCGGCGAGGAGTCCGATGCCGGCGGCGGCCACCACCGGGCCCCGGTCGAGCAGGCCGCCGAGGGCGCTCATGTCGTTCCTCCCGTCGGGCGGGCGGCGAGGCGGGCGGCGGCGGCGTTGGAGAGCAGCACCGAAGCCCCGGCCGCTACGAACGCCCGGGCCTGGCGCTCCCGATCCTGGGGGTCGCCGGCCGACCCGCACAAGGAGACCACCACGGCGGCGCCGGCGGCGGCGACCGCGGCCACCGCCGGGGCCAGGGCGGCGGCCGGATCGGGATGAGCCCCGTGGCCGAGCACCACGTCGAGCAGCACCACGCCCACCGTGGGGTCGGCGGCGGCCCGGGCCAGGAAGCCGAGGCGGGTGCGGTGGTCGATCATGGGATGGGGCCGCCCTCGGGTGTACTCGTCGTCGCCCAGGTCGATCATCGTGTGGCCCGGGGCATCGGTCGTGACGGAGATCTCCCCCAGGGCGGCGCCGGCGACGCTGCGGGCCTCGTCGCGCAGGGTGCCGCCCGAGAACAATCCCAGCAGCCTCCCGGTGCGGTGGGCGCCTTCCACGACCGCCCAGGCGGTGAAGGACTCGGGGACTTCCCCTCCGAGCAGGCGCAGGGTGTCCCGGGCGGCCTCCTCCAGGGTGCGCTCGCCCATGAAGGCCACCGCCGTGGGTTTGCCGCAACCGGCGGCGGCGGCCCTGACCCGGGCGGCGGCCTCCGGCCCCGGGGGTTTGGAGATCACCGCGATCACCTCGATCTCGGGATCGGCGGCCAGGGCCCCGAGGGCGGCCAGGGTCGAGGCCCCGCCCACCTCGTCGTGCAGGTCGCGGCTCCCCGTCCCCAGGGCGTGGCGCACTCCCACCCCGGCGTCGTCGAGCAGGCAGCACACCTGCTGAATACCCGTGCCGGAGGCGCCGACGATGCCCACCGGGCCGGGGCGCACCGCGTTGGCGAAGCCGAGTCCCACCCCTCGCACGATGGCCGTGCCCGCTCCCGGGCCCATCACCAGGAGGCCGCGGCGGGCCGCCTCCTCTTTCAGGGTCACTTCCTGGGCGAGGGGCACGTTGTCGCTGAACACCATCACCG
>JBDROA010000105.1:0-15115 GCA_043810615.1 Actinomycetota bacterium
CGACACACCGGCCCGGTGGTGTGACGCCCATCATCTCCAACACTGGGCAGAAGGCGGAAGAACGGAGCTGGCCAACCTGCGGCTCCTCTGCCGACGCCACCATCGCCAAGCCCACCACCACCACCCCTACCCACGACGCCAGTAGGCCCAAGCCCGGCCCGCCCGATCACGGCCTGCCCGGGTCGACGCACCGCCAGTACTACGCCGAAGCGGCGTTACTTCTTGCGAGCAGGCCATAGCCCTCCCGCCCTACCCTTCCCCCATGGCCACCTTGCTCGTCCGCAACGCCTACACCCTGGTCACCATGGACCCGGCCCGGCGGGAGATCGCCGGCGGAGGCCTGTTCGCCCGCGACGGCTTCATCACCCAGGTCGGCCCCACCGCCGACCTTCCCACAGAGGCCGACCAGGTGGTGGACGCCTCGGGGATGCTGGTGCTCCCCGGCCTGGTCAACACCCACCACCACCTCTACCAGACCCTCACCCGGGCCGTGCCCGGCGCCCAGGACGTAGGCCTGTTCCCCTGGCTCGAGCGCCTCTACCCCATCTGGGCTCGGATGACCCCGGAGGACGTCGGCCTGGCCACCCGGGTGGGCCTGCTGGAATTGGCCCACAGCGGGTGCACCACCGCCTTCGACCACCAGTACCTGTGGCCCAACGGCTCGCGGGTGGGCGACCAGGTCGCCGCGGCTCACGAGGTGGGCTTGCGTTTCCACGTCTCCCGCGGGTCGATGAGCCTCGGGGAGAGCAAGGGCGGCCTGCCCCCCGACTCGGTGGTGGAGGACGAGGACGCCATCCTCGCCGACTGCCTCCATGCCATCGCCGCCTACCACGACCCCTCCCCAGGGTCGATGACCCGGGTGGTGGTCGCCCCGTGCTCCCCTTTCTCGGTGACCCCGGACCTCATGCGAGCAGCGGCGGAACTGGCCCGGGACCAGGGAGTGCGCCTGCACACCCACCTGGCCGAAACCATGGACGAGGAGCGCTTCTGCCTGGAGACCTTCGGCGCCCGTCCCGTGCACTACGCCGAGGACCTGGGCTGGGCCGGCCCCGACGTCTGGTTCGCCCACGGGGTGTTCGTCGACCCCGCCGAGGTGGGCCGCATGGCCGCCGCCGGCACCGGGGTGGCCCACTGCCCCACCTCGAACATGCGCCTCGCCTCGGGGATCGCCCCGGTGGCCGCTTACCTGGCGGCCGGGATCCCGGTGGGCCTCGGTGTCGATGGGTCGGCCTCCAACGACGGCAGCCACCTGCTCGCCGAGGCCCGCCAGGCGATGCTCCTCGCTCGCCTGGCGGCGGCGCCCTCGCTGGGCGGAGGGGCCCAGATGGCGGCTCGCACCGCGCTGGAACTGGCCACCCTCGGCGGGGCAACGGTGCTGGGGCGCGATGACATCGGTTCGCTGGAGCCGGGTAAGTGCGCCGACTTCTTCACCCTCGACCTGGGCCGCCTCGAGTTCGCCGGGGCCCTCCACGACCCGGTGGCGGCCGCAGTGCTCTGCGCCCCGACCCCCGCGCACCACACCTTCGTCCATGGCCGGCCGGTCATCTGGGAGGGCCACTGCACCTGCCTGCACCGGGAGCACCGCTTGATCGAACGGCACAACCTGGCGGCGCAGCGCCTGGTGCGCGGCGACCGACCACCCCGGTGAGGCGCGCTAGGGTCGACGCCTCTTGAGTAGAACCCCAGGCACCACCAGCGCCGCCCGCCGGGTGGCGGGGCCGGACATCCCCGGGTGGCTTCGGGCCGCCCTCGTGGTCCTCCTGCTCTACGTGTTCCTCGCCGGGGTGAAGGCCCTGGAATCGGGAATCCGGTCTCTCGGAGAAGGCTTCACCGACGCCCTTTTCGAAAGCGCCTCCAACCCCCTGGCCGGGCTCTTCGTGGGGATCCTGGCCACCACCCTGGTGCAGTCGTCGTCCGTGACCACAGCCACCATCGTGGCCCTGGTCGGGTCGGGCACCCTGACCGTGGCGGTAGCGATACCCATGGTCATGGGGGCCAACATCGGCACCACCGTCACCAACACCCTGGCCTCGCTGGGTTACCTGCGTCGCAGTCTGGAGTTCCGCCGCGCCTTCACCGCAGCCACCATGCACGACTTCTTCAACCTGGCGGCGGTGGCGGTGCTGCTGCCCTTGGAGATGGCCACCCACTACCTGGCCCGCTCGGCGCAGTGGCTCACCGATCTGCTCTCGCGATCCCCGCGGGCCGGCACGGAAGCCGGCGAGGGCATCGTCAAGCAGGCCTTCGCCGCGCCGGCGCGGCTCATGGGGCGGATCGCCGAAGCATGCGGTCTCCGGGGAGGGGCTCTCGGCCTGGCTCTGCTCATCGCCGGCCTCGCCGCCATCTTCCTCGCCCTGTTCTTCATCACCCGCAACATGCGTCTGCTGATGATGGGGCGTATCGAGCGGTCCATGAATGCGGTGCTGGCCAAAGGCGCCGGCCTCCCCGCCATGGCCGTCGGACTGGTGATAACCGTCGCCGTCCAAAGCTCCAGCATCACCACTGCGGTCCTGGTGCCCATGGTGGGCGCCGGGGCTCTCACCGTGTACAACGCCTACCCGGTGACGCTGGGGGCCAACCTGGGGACTACGGTCACAGCCCTGTTGGCCTCGCTCGCCGCTGCCCGGCCCGAGGGGCTCACCATCGCCCTCACCCACACCCTCTTCAACCTCAGCGGCATCCTGCTGTGGTACCCGGTGCCCCTGCTCAGGCGGATGCCGCTGCTGCTGGCCGCCCGTCTGGCCCACGCGGCGGAGATCCGCAAGTCCATCGTTCTGGCCTATGTTGTGGGTGCGTTCGTGATCGTCCCCCTTGTGGGTATCTTGCTTTTGCGTTGAGAGGATCAGGCCCATGGTCATGGATTTCTTCAGAGGCGGAGCCGACCGTCAGCTCGAGGCCATCGAAGCGGAGATCGGCCGCATGCTCCTCGACTGCCGGCATACCTTCGACCTGGCCGCCAACGCCCTGATCGGAGGCACCGACCCGGCCACCGTCGGCGGCGAGATCCGGGCCACCGACCGGCGCGTCAACCGGGCGGAGCGGGCGGTGCGCAAGGAGCTCCTGGTCCACGTGAGCGTGCGCGGGGGCCGGGCCGACCTGCCCCTGGTGCTGGCCTCGATGAGCATCGTCAAGGACGCTGAGCGCATCGGCGACTACGCGAAGAACATCTGGGACCTGGCCGCGGCCGGGATCGACTGGTCTGCGGCCCCCGATCGCGCCGCCCTGATCGGCTACCGCGATCGCACTTCCGACCTGATCTCCGACGCGGCCCGCATCTTCGGCGAGCGCGACCCGCAGGCCGCCAGCAGCCTGCTGCAGAAGGGCGACGCCATGCAAGACGACCACGATGCCGAGGTCATGGCGCAGCTGCGCTCCGACGGACCGGCGGCAGAAGCCGTGGCCCGGGCCCTCTACCACCGCTACCTGAAGCGCGTCGTGGCCCACACCATGAACGTGCTGACCTCGCTGGTGATGCCCATCCATCGCCTGGACTACTACGACGAGAAGAAGGCCGACCGTGACTGATGGAGCCTGCCGACCCTTCAGAGGCTCGCCCCCGGTGACGCCGGCGCTGCTCTGCGCCCCGACTCCCGCCCACCACACTTTCATCCACGGGCGGCCGGTGATCTAGGAAGGCCACTGCACCTGACTGCGCCGGGAGCACCAGTTCATGGAACGGCACAACCAGGCGGCGCGGCGCCTCGTCGGCGGTGAGTGAGACCCCGTTTCCTGCGCTCGTCGTGCCCCTGGTCGCCTGTGTCTGTTCGCGGAATCGGGATGCCGGGGTTCAGAATGGGGCCAGGGTTTGGCGATACATACCTGGAGGATCCCAAAGAGCGGACTGCAGCCGTGACCATCGACGAGCTCGTCGGCGAGAATCTTCGTCGTGCCCGGGCCACCCTGGGCCTGTCCGCACTGGATCTCGCCCGCCGGATGACGACCCTTGGCCTGCGCTTCGATGAGGCCTCGCTGGCGCGTCTCGAAGCCGGCGAAGTGCGCATCACGGTCGCCGAGTTGGTCGCTCTGGGCCTGGCCCTCGGCGCACCTCCGGCGCTGCTGCTCTCTCCCCTCAACCTCGCCTCGCTCCTGTGCCTGGATGCCGAGGGTCGCCCGCTGGCCTCCTGGACGCTCTTCCAGGGATGGGACAACCCCCTGTCGGTGCCCGGGCAGGTGAGCGGCCCCGACGTCGGAGAGCGCGCCCTTCAGCAGGCCACTCTGGAGGGGACGGCCGGGCCTACACCCCCTTCTCCCTCCCCGCCTCCTCCACCCTCGTCCCGTGAGGAGCCTGCCGAAGCGCCGGTGGCCGGAGATGATGCAAGCCGCCCAACCGGTTCTCGCGGCGCCCCTGCCGCGGATGATTCCCCCCGGGCGCGCCGCGATCGGGTGGGCAAGGCAACGGAGCCGCCGCCCCATTCCGACCGCCTGGAGCCGCCGGAGCCTGCGGCCGACCCCGAGGAGGAGCCGCTGACGCCGCAGCACCGCGATTGGGCCCTCCAGGCGCTTCGGTCGCTGCAGGGGTCGGGGCGGGAAGACACGCCCGTGTACGACCTGACGGCCCCGCTCCACCAGGTGCGGTAGTTTGTGCCCTCCAATGGAGGTGCTCCGCCCCCGCAGCCTCGACGAGGCCCTGGACGCCCTGGACGCCCATCCCGGGGCGACGATCCTCGCCGGGGGCACCGACCTCATGGTGCGGGCCAACTACCAGGGCCTGCGCCCCGAGATTGTGGTGACCCTGCGCCGGGTGCCCGAATTGGCCGAGATGGGTGAAGCCTTCATCGGCGCCGGGGTCACCTGGGCCCGTCTGGTTTCGGCGCAGTGGCCGGGCCTGGCCCAGGCGGCCCGCACCGTGGGCTCCCCGCAGATCCGCACCATGGGCACCCTGGGCGGCAACCTGGGGACGGCCAGCCCCGCCGGCGACGGCCTCCCCTTCCTGGCGGCCATCGACGCTCGCATCGAGGTGGTTTCGCGCGCCGGGGGCCGCCGCACTCCGGCCTGGGACGAGTTCCTGGTGGGGCCGAAGCGCAATTCCCTGCGCCCCGGCGAATTGATACTCGGGGTGCGCCTCCCCGGCGAACTGCCCGAGCGGCAGGAGTTCGCCAAGGTGGGAGCCCGCAACGCCATGGTGATCTCCATCGCCTCCGCCTGCCTGGTGCGCTTCGCCGACGGTGGCGTCCGCATCGCCCTGGGCTCGGTGGGCCCCACCCCGCTGCGGGCCCGCCGCGCCGAAGCGATGATCTCCGCCGAGCCCCGACCCTCCCCCGGCGCCGTCGGCGAGTTCGGCCGCCTCGTCGCCGAGGAGGTACGGCCCATCGACGACCACCGCTCCACCGCCGCCTACCGCCGCCACGCCGCCCGGGTAATCGCCCGCCGCTTGCTGGAAAGGTGCCGGCCGTGAACCCCGTCCGTCTACGGGTCAACGGTGAGGAACGCCTGGTCGAGGTGGACGGGCCGGAGAGCCTGCTCCACACCCTGCGCGAGCGCCTCGGCCTCCCCGGCTCCAAGAACGCCTGCGAGCAGGGCGAGTGCGGGTCGTGCACCGTGCTCCTCGACGGGGAGCCGGTGTGCTCCTGCCTGGTGATGACCGCCGACGCCGATGGCGCCGAGGTGTTGACGGTCGAAGGCCTGACCGCTCCCGGCAAGGGCCTTCACCCCGTCCAGCAGGCGATGCACGACGAGGGGGCGGTGCAGTGCGGCTTCTGCACCCCGGGCATCGTGATGAGCGCCGTCCACCTGCTGGCAGCCAATCCCCGGCCCACCCCCGACGAGGTGCGCGAGGCCCTCTCTGGGAACCTGTGCCGCTGCACGGGCTACGGGGCCATCGTGCGAGCCCTGGCCGCCCCGGCCGAGGAGGGGTCGTGACCACCCGAGTGGGCGCCCTCATCAAGGTCGAAGGCGGGGTGGGTACCTCGATCCCCCGGCCCGACGGCATCCCCAAGCTCAGAGGCGAGTTCCCCTACTCCTCGGACCTGCACCACGACCGCATGCTCTGGGGGGCCACGGTCCGCAGCCCGCACGCCCGGGCCCGGATCGCCTCGGTCGACATCGCCCCCGCCCTCGCCGTCGCCGGGGCCCGAGCCGTGCTGCAGGCGAGCGAGATCCCGGGCAACCCCCGTTTCGGGCAGAAGGACACCGACCGGCCCGTACTGGCCGACGGGGAGGTCCGCTTCTGGGGCGAGGCGGTGTGCGTGGTGGCCGCCGACGACCGGGAGGCCGCCCGGCGGGCCGCCGCCGCCGTCGTAGTGGCCTACGAGCCGCTGGAGCCGCTCACCGACCCGGAGGAGGCGGCCCGGCGCGGTGAGGTCTTCCGCTCCCTCGAGGTGGTGAACGGCGACCAGAGCCGGCGCGGCGAGGTAGTGGTCGAGGGCTACTACGAGGTCGGGGTCCAGGACCAGGCGATGCTGGGCACCGAGTCGGGCCTGGCCGTGCCCGACGGCGAAGGGGGGGTGGACCTGCACATCTCCACACAGTGGATGCACGTGGACCACCGCCAGATCGTCGCCTGCCTCGGCTTGCGCCCCGAGCAGGTGCGCCTGCACCTCGCCGGCGTCGGCGGCGCCTTCGGGGCGCGCGAGGACCTGACCCTGCAGGTCCACCTCTGCCTGCTGGCCCTCCACACCGGGCGCCCGGTGAAGATGGTCTACGACCGGGCCGAGTCCTTCGCCGGCCACGTCCACCGCCACCCGGCGCGCCTGTGGTACCGCCACGAGGCCGACCGGCGGGGCAACCTGGTCCGGGTCGAGGCCCGCCTGATCCTCGACGGCGGGGCTTACGAGGAGACCAGCGGGGCGGTGGTGGCCAACGCCGCCTACTTCGCCGTCGGCCCATACCGCTGCCCCTCGGTGCGCATCGAGGCCGTGGCCGCCCGCACCAACAACCCGCCGGCGGGGGCCATGCGCGGCTTCGGGGCCAACCAGGTCTGCTTCGCCTACGAGGCGCAGATGGACCGCCTCGCCGCCGCTCTGGGCATGGATCCCATCGAGCTCCGCTTGCGCCACGCCCTGGGCCACGGGGATCGCATGCCCACCACCGGCCAGGAGATCACCGGGAGCCTGCCCACCGCCGAGGTCATCCGCTCGGCGGCCGCCCTGCCCCTGCCCGACGAGAGCCCGGGCGACGACCCCCGCCGCCTCCCGGGAGGGATGGGCCGCACCACCCCGCCCGAGGCGGTGCGCCGCGGCATCGGCTTCGCCGTGGGCATCAAGAACATCTTCTTCGCCGAGGCCTTCGACGACTTCGCCGAGGCGCGGGCGGTGCTCACCCCGCACGGCCTGGAGGTGCACACCGCCGCCGCCGAGGTGGGTCAGGGCCTGGTGACCGTCCTCCGCCAGATCGCCCGCAGCGCCACCGGGATCCACGCCGCAGAGGTGGTCTTCGACCACACCGGGCAGATCGGCTCGGCCGGTTCGACTTCCGCATCCCGCCAGACCCAGATGACCGGCGGGGCCACCCTGGAGGCCTGTACCGCCCTGCGCGAGGAGGCACTGCGGCGCGGCGGGGGCGACCGCCTCGACGACGCGGGCGTATGGCGGGGAGAGGAGTTGGTGGCCACCTTCGCCGACCTGCTCGCCGCCGGGCCCCTCGAGCACCACACCCGCTACCGCCACGCGCCCACCCAGAAGCCCAGCGCCACCGGCCAGGGCGACCTGCACGCCGGTTTCTGCGTGGCCGCCCACCGGGCGGTGGTAGACGTGGACCCCGAGTTGGGCCTGGTCCGGGTGGTACGCGTGGACACCGCCCAGGACGTGGGGCGAGCCCTGAACCCCCAGGCGGTGCTCGGCCAGATCGAGGGCGGCATCCTGCAGGGGGTGGGCCTGGCGATCATGGAGGAACTGCTCGTCGACCAGGGCGTGGTGCGCAACGCCTCGTTCACCGACTACCTGATCCCCACCATCCTCGACGCCCCCGAGGTGGAAGCGGTAATCGTAGAGGATCCCGAACCGGGCGGTCCCTTCGGGGCCAAGGGCTTCGCCGAACTGCCCACCATCTCGGCGACCCCGGCGGTGGTGGCGGCCATCCGCAACGCCACGGGGCGCCCCCTGAACCGGGCCCCGGTGCGGCCTCAGGACATCGCCGGGGTGTAGGGAAGCGCCGACGCCCGCGGCGGCGGCCCCGGGCGCCGAAGGGAGCCTCAGACTCAGAGGCTCCGGTTGAACAGCGAATGGATGAGAGTCGGGTCGAAGCCGGCCCCGCCGCCGCGGGTGAAGAGGACGACCAACGCTGGCGCCCCGCCCACCAGGGACAGGGTCTCCCGGAAGCTGGTCGTCTCCATCATGGGGGTCCTGGGGTCGGGCACCACTGATTGCCCCTTCCGGGTCTCGATGTCGCGGTAACCCCAAAAGCCGGGCTCGCCCGGGTGTTCCCGCCGGAACCCGCGCCGCGGGCGCCGAGTACCCTGGGGGCGTCACCGCTCGACCCAAGGAGCTTCGCCGTGACCGCTGTCGACATCCGCCCCGCCTCGGGCAAGCTGGGGGTGCTCACCCCGGGCATGGGGGCGGTGGCCACTACCTTCTACGCCGGCGTCTTCGCCGTCCGTAAGGGGCTGGCCAAGCCTTTCGGCTCGCTCACCCAAATGGGCCACATTCGCCTGGGTAGGCGGACCGAGCACCGCAACCCGCTCATCAAGGACTTCGTCCCGCTCGCCTCGCTCGACGACCTGGTCTTCGGCGGCTGGGATCCCATCCCCGACGACGCCTACTCGGCGGCGGTGCGGGCCGGCGTGCTCACCCCGCAGGACCTGGAAGGGGTCAAGGACGAGCTGGCGGCGATCCGTCCGATGCCGGCCGTCTTCAGCCACGAATGGGTGAAGCTGCTGGAAGGGACCACCAACGTCAAGACCGGCTCCTCGACCATGGACCTGGCCGAGCAGGTGATGGCCGACATCGCCCGCTTCCGCAAGGAGAACGGCTGCGACCGCCTGGTCGTGGTGTGGTGCGGCAGCACCGAGGCCTACCACACCCCCACGGCGGTGCACCAGAGCCTGGCCGCCTTCGAGAAGGGCCTCAAGGAGAGCGACCCGGAGATCGCCCCCAGCCAGGTGTACGCCTACGCCGCCCTCCGCTCCGGGGTGCCCTTCGCCAACGGGGCCCCCAACCTCACCGTGGACCTGCCGTGCATGCTGGAACTGGCCACCCAGGCAGGCGTGCCCATCTCCGGCAAGGACTACAAGACCGGCCAGACGCTGATCAAGACCATCCTCGCCCCCGGGTTCAAGGCCCGCCTCCTCGGGGTGAGCGGGTGGTTCAGCACCAACATCCTGGGCAACCGCGACGGTGAGGTTCTCGACGACCCGGAGTCCTTCAAGTCCAAGGAGGTCTCCAAGCTTGGGGTGCTCGAGCAGATCCTGCAGCCCGACGTCTACCCCGACCTCTACGGGTCGATGTACCACAAGATCCGCATCAACTACTACCCGCCCCGGGGGGACAACAAGGAGGGCTGGGACAACATCGACATCTTCGGGTGGATGGGATACCCGATGCAGATCAAGGTGGACTTCCTCTGCAAGGACAGCATCCTGGCGGCTCCCATCGTGCTCGACCTGGCGCTCTTCATGGACCTGGCCTCCCGCGCCGGTCAGAAGGGCATCCAGGAGTGGCTCTCCTTCTACTTCAAGAGCCCTCAGGCCGCCTCGGAGTTGTACCCGGAGAACGACCTGTTCATCCAGTCCACCAAGCTGAAGAACACCCTGCGCCACTGGATGGGCGAGGACCTGATCACCCACCTGGGGTCGGAGTACTACGAGGAGTGATGCCCTACCCCGCCTCTCCCGGCTTCACCGGGAGAGGCGCGCTCCGCCTCCAGTGGGGTGCGGAGAGAGCTAACCACCACCCAGCCCAGCCGGGGAAGGCACGCCCTTGCCCTCCCCCCAACCCCCGGCGGAGCCGGGAGCGGCAGTGAAGGCCTACCCGTGAACACGCGAGGATCGACAATGCCGGAACACAAGCCCATCGATTGGGTGATCAACGCGAACGCCGCGGCCACCAGGCGCAGCCCGGGGGTGACCGAGTTGTTCCCCCCCGGCACCTTCAACCTGGCTCGCAGCTTCCACTGCAGCCTCCCCGGCTACAAGATCAGCCCCCTCAAGAACCTGGCCCGTCTCGCGGCCATGACCGGCGTGGGCGGCATCTGGGTCAAGGACGAGTCGGCGCGGCTGAGCCTCAACTCCTTCAAGGTGCTGGGCGGGTCCTTCGCCATCTACCGCTACATCAAGGGTCGGCTGGGGGCGGACGCCCGGCAGATGCCGTTCGCCGAACTGACGGCCGCGGCGGTGCGGCCCCGACTGGGTGAGATCACCTTCGCCGCCGCCACCGACGGCAACCACGGCCGCGGCGTGGCCTGGTCGGCCACGCAACTGGGCTACGCGTCGGTCATCTACGTGCACAAGCTCACTTCGCAGAACCGTATCCAGGCCATCCAGCGCAACGGGGCACGAGTGGTGGTGGTCGATGGCACCTACGACGATGCGGTGCGACAGGTGGAGGCCGACGCTCGGGAGAACGGCTGGCAGGTGATCTCCGACACCTCCTGGGAGGGGTACACCGACATCCCGCTCTGGGTGATGCAGGGGTACACCACGATGCTCTCCGAGGCCCAGGAGCAATTCGCGGCGCAGGGCATCATCCGCCCCACCCACATCTTCGTACAGGCCGGCGTGGGGTCGCTGGCGGCGGCCACCATCGGCTTCTACGCCGAGATCTTCGGTCCCGACCGGCCCTCGACGGTAGTCGTCGAGCCCACGGCGGCAGCCTGCCTGTTCCGCTCCGCCCAGGTTGCCGACGGGCAACCCCACGACTTCGAGGGCGACCTGGACACGATCATGGCCGGGCTGGCCTGCGGCGAGCCCAACCCCATCGCCTGGCGCATCCTGTGGGAGTGTGCCGACGTCTTCCTGCAGTGCCCCGACTACGTCGCCGCCAAGGGCATGAGGGTGTACGGGGTGCCGCTGGCCGGCGACCCCTTCATCGTCTCCGGCGAATCGGGAGCCGTCACGCTGGGGGCGCTGCTGTTCATGCTGGAACGCCCCGAGAACGCCCCGCTGCGCGAGCACCTGGGGCTCGGTCCCGAGTCCCAGGTGCTCCTGATCAACTCGGAGGGGAACACCGACCCGGACGAGTTCCGCCGCGTCGTGTGGGAGGGTGGGAACCCGGTCCCCGACCGCTACAAGCAGTTCCGCCGTTGACGCCCGATGCCGTGAACCGCCTCCCCGAGCGGTTCGGCGCTTCCGGCCCCGCCCTGCGCCGCTACCGGCCCGCCGACGCCGCCGCGGTGCGTGAGGCGGCGGTGGCGTCGGCGGCCGAGGTGGCCCCGTACGAGACCTGGAGATACGAGGGCTGCCGCCTCGCGGAGAGGGCAACCCACGGACCTCGCCGGCCTCTGCCCTCAACCTCAACCCTTCTCCACCGGCATGCGGATCTCGGTCACCGCCTGGCCCGGCTCCATGGGCGAGCTCAAGTACAGCTCTCGGCAAGGGCCGCTCACCCGGTAGCCGTGCTGCCCGATCCAGTCCGCCAGGGCCTGGTACGACTCTCCCACGGCCTCGTACGGCCCCACGTGCACGATGACCGCCACCTCTCCCCCGGGCACCAGACGCGGCTCCAGGATGCGGCCCGCCGGCGTGCTCACCGGCCCCTTCACCCCGGACGGCACCGGGTAGACCCTCTCCACATCGATGGACTCGGGGAAGAACTCCGGGTCGTGAGACACGGCCACCGGCACCCCGGCGATCATCGCCCCGGCCATGCCGAGGCCGGCGAACCCATCCCCGATGAGCTCGCCGATACCCGCCGAACCGGCCACCTTCTCCCGCATGCCCAGACCGCGCACGTCGGGCACGGACTTCACCACTACTTCCTGCTCGGGCATCCCGCCGGCCGCCGGCTCCAGGAGGCCCAGGTCGGCGTAGTAGCGCAGTGCCGACACCGCAACCATGGAGAGCCGCGAGAAGTCGCCGATCTTGAACACGCTCGCCTCCGTTCGCTTCGCCTGCGCAGAGGCCTTGGGCCCAGTGCGGGCCCTCGAGCCACTGGAGAGTCGAGTCCTGTCTTGCCTCTCCCGCGGGTGCGGGAGATCCGGCGGACGCTCGGCCCGGGCACCCACTTCGCCTGCCGAGTACCCTGGCCCGGGGCTGCAGCCGCGCCCGCCCGTGCCCGCGACGCCGGAGGCGCCATGTCGAAGTGGAAGGACCAGATCGGCGGCCAACCCCTCCACCCGGAGAGCCTGATGATGTCCTACGGCTATAAGCCGGAGTGGTCGGAGGGCGCCGCCAAGAGCCCCATCTTCCAGACCTCCACCTTCGTGTTCCGCACTGCCGAGGAGGGCCGGGCCTTCTTCGAGTTGGCCACCGGCAAGCGGGAGCCGGGCCCCGGAGAGTCACGCGGGCTCATCTACTCGCGGCTCAACAACCCCGACCTGGAGATCGCCGAGGACCGCCTCGCCCTGTGGGACGGGGCGGAGAACTGCGCCCTGTTCAACTCGGGCATGGCCGCCATCGCCACCACCATGCTCGCCTACCTGCGCCCGGGTGATGTTGTTGCGGTCAGCCATCCCCTCTACGGGGGGACGCACCACCTCGCCGACTGGCTGCTGCCCCAGTTCGGCGTCCGCCCGGTGGGCTTCGGCTGCGCCTGCGGCGAGGAGGAGATCGAGTCCCGCCTCGCCGCCGCCGGAGGGCCGCTGGGCATGCTGCTCATCGAGACCCCGGCCAACCCCACCAACGACCTCATCGACATCGCCGCCTGCGCCCGCATCGCGGCCCGCCACTCCACGCCGGAGCGCCGGGTGCCTCTAGCGGTGGACAACACCTTCCTGGGCCCGCTGTTCCAGCACCCCCTGGAGCACGGCGCCGACCTGGTGCTCTACTCGGCCACCAAGTACATCGGGGGCCACAGCGACCTCATCGCCGGGGCCGTGCTGGGCTCGGCCGACCTGGTGGAGCCGATCCGCTCCTTCCGCACTCTGCTGGGCACGCAGACCGACCCCTGGACCGGGTGGCTGCTGATGCGCAGCCTGGAGACGCTGCAGGTTCGCATGCTGCGCCAGGCCGAAACCGCCCAGACGGTGGCCGGCTGCCTGGCTTCCCACCCCAAGGTCCTACGGGTCAACTACCTGGGCCGTCTGGCCGAGGGGACCCCGCAGCACGACCTCTACCGGCGCCAGTGCCTGGGCCCGGGGGCGATGATCTCCTTCGAGGTGGAAGGCGGGATCGAGGGGGCCTACCGGTTCCTGAACTCGCTGCAGTTGATGAAGCTGGCCGTGAGCCTGGGGAGCACCGAGTCGCTGGCTGAGCATCCGGCGACCATGACCCACTCCGAGGCCACCGAGGAGGAGAACTACGCCGCCGGGGTCACCGCCGGCCTGGTGCGCATCTCCGTGGGCCTGGAGCACCCCGACGACCTGATCCTCGACCTGGAGCAGGCACTTGGGAAGGTGTGAGCCAGTTCTTGCCTCTCCCGCGGCAGCGGGGGAGGCGCGCCGCCACCCACCCGTTCGAACCCCCGAAGGCGCCAAGACAGAAGGGCGGCGGGATCTGCAGAAGCCCTCACCCCCCTCTCCCGCGACAGCGGGGGAGGGCGCCGAAGCGGTAACCCCCGCCGAATCTGGGACCGTTGCCGCGCCGCGGCCGCTGAGCGGCAGGGGCAGCCGTGCGACTCAATCCCGGCCGCGCCCCACCCTCCCCGGCCAGGCGCCGCACGCTCCCCATCGCTCTGCTCCCCATCGCCCCGGCGGCCGTCGCCTGCTCGAGCCTGGGAACGGCGGCCACCTCCCACCCCCGATTCACCACTGCCCCCGGCGGCACCGGCGCCACGACGACCCCCGCCGCCTCATCCTCCACCCCGGCCCCGGCCACCACCATCACCACGGCGCCCGTTCCCCTCGACGATATCGACCCGGCCCTGGTCGGGGTGGCCGCCGGCTTCCCCCAACCGGTCCTCGCGGCCGCCCCTCCGGGTGACGATCGCCTGTTCGTGATGGAGCAGGGCGGGCACCTCCAGGTGCGGCGCGACGGCCGGCGCCTCGGGGCCTTCCTCGAGATCTCGGGCACGATCTCCTTCGGCGGGCAGCGCAGCCTGCTGGGGCAGGTGTTCCACCCCGCCTACCCGGCCGTCCCCCGCTTCCACGTCGACTACACCGACCGGCAGAGTGCCACCGTGGTGGCCGAGTGCCGGGTGTCGGCCGGCTCCGACCGCGCCGACCCGGCGTCGGGACGAGTGTTCCTCACCGTGGCCCGGCCCTACCACAACCACAACGGGAGACTGATCGCCTTCGGGCCCGACGGCTACCCGTACATCGGCATGGGGGACGGCCGGGGTGCCGGCGACCCGCTGCTGACCGGCCGGGACCCCACCTCACTCCCGGGCTCCATCCTGCGCATCGCGGTGGACGGCGACCCCTACGCCACCCCGCCCAACCCCTGGGTCGAGGACGGCGGCGCCCCGGAGGTGTGGGCCAAGGGCTGCGCAACCTGTGGGCCTTCTCCTTCGACGACGACCTGGTCTATGTCGGCGACGTCGGCCAGGATGCCTGGGAGGAAGTCGACATCGCCCACCTCGAATCGTGGAAGCCCGACTTCGGCTGGTCCGTTATGGAGGGGAGCCACTGCTTCCGGGAAGCCGGTTGCGACCACACCGGGCTGCAGTTCCCCGACCTGGAGTACCCCTACGAAGACGGCAACTGCTCGGTGACCGGCGGCTACGTCTACCGGGGTGAGGCCCGGCCCGAACCGGCCGGGGCCTACTTCTGCGGCGACTACTACTCGGGCATGGTCGCTTCGTCCCGCCACGACCTCGAGGGCCTGCACGACCTGCGGACCTGGAACAACACCCTTGGGGGCCCTCCCCGGCCCCACCTCCACCCAGGAAGCCGACCTGGATTCCCCGACCAGCCGGCTCAACGGGCGCAACACCGGCGACCACAGGAGGGGGACGCGAACGGTCTCGGCCATGCGAGTTCCTCCGAAGCCGGAGACTGCCCCGCCTCACCCCGAG
This sequence comes from Actinomycetota bacterium, assembly GCA_043810615.1. GTDB lineage: Bacteria > Actinomycetota > Acidimicrobiia > Spongiisociales > UBA11373 > VGBK01. Next base: position 14,982 of record JBDROA010000105.1, read on the forward strand.
CGAGGCCCGACGCGGGCCGGCGGCCGCGGGCATCGCCCGGGCCGCCGGCCTGGTTCGTTGGGGGTGGGTTAGCGGCCCCGGTCGCCGTAACCGCCGCTGCGGTTGCCGCCGGGACGGCCGCCACCGCCGCCGGG
>JBDROA010000106.1:0-2032 GCA_043810615.1 Actinomycetota bacterium
ATGGGGAGATGGTAGGCGACGCTTCACCCTGGGGGCCTCCCGCGATGGGAGGCCCTCAGCGCGTCAGCCTCTCCACCCCGGCCCGGGACACGGTGGCTGAGGGGCGCTGCGGAGCCTTGAGGGCCTCGGGTGGCGGGTTAGGGTCGGAGGTGCGCGGCGGGGATGCGGTACTCCGACCCATCCTGATCTTCCCCCGACTCAAATCGTCACCGGATTCGTCATCCCACCCGTCTCTTGGGCGATTCCGTGGCTAGCAGATCGACCAGTCGGTCTGCTCGAAATCGGCCCGGCATCCTGATCGGTTCGTCGTCCTCGCGCCTCCGATTCGACCCCTACCCTTGCCCGAACAACACCGGCGTAAGTACACTGATGGAGGTCCCCAGGGCTGTGGAGCCACCCGGCTGGCACACATCATCTTGGGGGTGTGGAAAAGGGAAGGACCCCCAACCTTCCAAAGCAAAGGGGTCCTTCCGATGTTTAGGGGCCGCGCGGATAGGCGGTGAAATCCACCGGGTGTTGGGTTGCCTCGGGAATGATCCTGAGTGCACGCAACACCAACAACCCGGTGGAGGTACCAGTATGCGCGCGCTCGATCCCGAAGTCGTGGACGCGGTGTGGAAGACGATCGAACCGATCATCCCAGTCCCGGCTGATGATCACCCCCTGGGTTGTCACCGGCCCCGCATCTCGGACCGGTTGTGCTTCTGGGGGATGCTGGTGCGGCTGGTTACCGGGGCCTCATGGATCACGGTGGAGTGCCTCCTGCACCAGCAGGTGTCCGACACCACATTGCGGGCCCGCCGCGACGAGTGGATCACCGCTGGGGTGTTCGACGAGCTACGGGATCACGCCCTTGAAGCATATGACCGCATCATCGGCCTGGACCTATCCGAGGTGGCACTCGACGGGTCGCTCCACAAGGCCCCCTGCGGCGGGGAAGGGACCGGCAAAAGCCCTGTGGATCGGGCCAAACTGGGCTGGAAGTGGTCGGTGGCAGCCGACCGGAACGGGATACCGGTGGGATGGGCGATCGACGGAGCCAACCGCAACGATCTCATGCTGTTGGAACCCACACTGATCGACTTTGACCGGACCGGTCTGCTCGCCGACATCGAGACACTGCATCTCGACCGCGGCTACGACTATCCCAAGATCCGTACCCAGCTCGCAGGTCTTGGACTCGACGACGTCAACATCGCACGCCGCAGACCCCGAGGCTCGGGCCAACAGAAGATGCCGATGCGTCTCGGGCTCCGCTGGATCGTCGAATCCACCAACTCGTGGCTCTCCAACTACGGGCAGCTCCGAAGAAACACCGACCGCAGAACCCGCCACCGCCACGCCGCTCTCTGCCTCGTCGCCGCTCTACTCATCACCGCCCGCCTCATCGACTGGCGTGACAGATGGAGCCCCGACTCACGCCCTATCCGCTAGGCCCCTTAGCCAAAGGAGCAGCAATGCCGCCGCCTTAGCCGATGCTCGGCGGGTCTTGAACCCTGTGGGCCACCTTGCGGTGGTGCCCGTCGAGCCTCCTCGCCGGAGTGGTGAAAGTGGCAAACACACCCGATCTGGGATCGGGCGGTCTTTCGACCTTGCGGGTTCAAGTCCCGCCTCCGGCACTCGGGCGGGGTGAGTCTCGTGTACAACCAATCCCAGTCAAGCCACGAGGCTCCTCCCGTCCGAAACCTTTGATCGGCACGCACGCCTACGCACCTGAAGCAAGCGTTGGTGAACTACTCCTCTCCTCCTGGCCACTTGCCAAGTTTGTGTCTTGTCAAGTAGTTATCCCGAACTGTACTGCTAAGTGCTACACCTCTTCAACTACAGCGGTGTTATTCCGCTTCATCTTCGGACCTCTCTCTGTTGTCATTCCCGCTAGACGCGGCGGAGCCGCCCCCGCAGGGACGGCCCCACCTACTCCGCCAGGAGTCCTAACCGGAGGCGGCCAGGCGGGCCTCGACGGCCTCCCGCTCCAAGGCGGGCAACGCCCACATCGTCGCCAGCATGCGCCTGCCTCCGCCCGTTGAGGTGT
>JBDROA010000107.1:0-52124 GCA_043810615.1 Actinomycetota bacterium
GCCGGCGGCGGCCATGGCCGCCAGCGACGCGGCGAAAAGCACCGGGGCGGTCAATTGGCGCAGGAGCAAGGCACCGGGGTTGTCCCCATAGGGGGCCGCGGTGGCGTTGGCCCACACCGGGAAGCGCAACGGCCCGAAAGCGGCGGCCGCCACCACCGCCTCCAGTTGTGCCGCGGCCGGAGCCATGAACGGGGAATGGAAAGCCCCGGCGGCCTTGAGGTGCGCCACCCGGCGCACCCCGTGCTCCCGGGCGTGGGCCTCGGCCCAGACCAGGTCCGGCTCTCCTCCGGCCAGCACCACCTGCCCGGGGGCGTTCAAGTTGGCCACCCACAGGCTCCCCCCCTCGGCCCGCCGCGCCGCCGCCAGTCCCTCGGCCGCCTCGACCTCGGCCCCCAGCAGGACCGCCATTCCGGAGGGGGCCGCGGCCGCCGCCGCCCCCATGGCCGCCCCCCGGGCCGCCACCATCCGCAGCCCGGTCTCAAAGGTGAAGACACCGGCCGCCGCCAGAGCGGTGTACTCGCCCAGGGAGTGCCCGGCGGCCCCGGCCGGAGACCGGTCCAACCGCTCCGCCAGCGCCTCCCACAGAGCGAAAGCGACGGTGTACAGAGCCGGTTGGGCCCACTCGGTGCGGGTGAGTTCCTCCTCGGAGCCCTCCCGGCAGGCCCGCTCCAGATCCCAGCCAAGCACCTGCGCCGCCGTGGCCGCCAACTCGGGCCGGGCGGCGAAGGCGTCGGCGCCCATGCCCACCGCCTGACTGCCCTGGCCGGGGACGAGCAAGGCGAAGGTCACGGCGCGCCGCCTCCCGAACCGTGCCCCCGCCTCACCGGCGCAGGGCTCCGGCCACGGCAGCGACCCGCCCCACATCGGTCCCATCGACATCGCGATGCGTCACGAAACGGAGCACTCCAGGACGGATGTAGCCCACCAGCACCCCGGCAACGGCCAGCGCCTGCCGGAAGGGCTCGGGCCCGCCGGGGAGGCGCTCCCCCGCCACCTGCACCATGTTGGTCTGCGGAGGCGACGTCACCGCACCGGGCAAGCGCTCCTCCAGCACCGCGGCCAGGGCAGCGGCCAGGGCGTGGTCCTCCCCCAAGCGCTCCCAGTCGCGCAGCGCCACCCGGGCGGCGGCGGCCAGCACCCCGGCCTGGCGCATCGTGCCCCCGAAGCGGCGCCGTGCCGAGCGCGCCGCATCCATGAGAGCAGCCGTCCCGCACAGCACCGAGCCCACTGGGGCCCCCAGCCCCTTGGAGAGGCAGAACATCACCGTGTCGGCCGGGAAGGCCAGTTCGGCGGCCGGGCACCCTGAGGCGACGGCGGCGTTGAACAGACGGGCGCCGTCGAGGTGCACCGCCAGGCCCCGGGCGCGGGCCCCCGCGGTGGCTGCACCTACCGTCTCCGGAGGCAGGACGGTGCCGCCGGCGGCGTTGTGGGTGTTCTCCCACACCAGGAGCGAGACCGGCGGCAGGCGGGTCCCGGCCCACTCCAGAGCTTCTTCGACCTGAGCCGGGGTGATCACCCCGCCCTCGCCGGGGACGGTGCGGAACGCCGTTCCCGATAGGGCGGCGGCAGCCCCCCGCTCGTAGTTGCGCAGGTGGGCCCACTCGGTGCAGAGCACCTCATCCCCGGGGCGGGTCTGGAGGTTGACGGCTAGCTGGTTGCCCATCGTGCCGCTGGGGACGAAGAGCGCCGCCCCCTTGCCGACGGCGGCGGCGGCCTCCTCCTGCAGGGCGTTGACCGTGGGGTCCTCGCCGTAGGAGTCGTCCCCCACCTCGGCGCCGGCCATGGCCCGGCGCATCTCGGCGGTGGGCCGGGTCACGGTGTCGGAGCGAAAGTCGGCGGTGCCGTCGGGGAAGCCCATCGCGGCCGCATGTTAAGAGCGTGGGGCGATTCCGTTGCGCCGGCCCGGCGGGGTAGGCTGTGGTCTCCGCCCCAATCCAAGGTCTATGGTCACGCGCCCCTCTCCCCTTCCCGCCATCCCGGTGGGCCCCGGCACCAAGGTGCCCCTCCCACCGACCTACGAGCGTCTCTGGGACCTCGCCTACAACATGTGGTGGGTGTGGCACCGCCCCGCCCGCGAACTCTGGCAGCGGGTGAGTCTGCCCCATTGGCAGCACACCCTGAACCCCCTCAGCATGCTCCAGGCGGTCCCCGGCGAGGTGTGGGAGAACCTGGAGGACAACGAGTCCTTCGCCGACCTCTACCACGAGGTCGTGGAGGCCTTCGACGTGTACCTGGCGGCCGAGGGCACCTGGTACTCCCGGAACCATCCCGATGCGCTGCCTCACGGCCTGGCCTACCTGTGCACCGAGTTCGGGGTACACCACACCCTCCCCTTCTACGCCGGCGGTCTGGGGGTGCTGGCCGGAGACCACGCCAAGGCGGCTTCGGACCTGGGCGTTCCCATGGTCGCCATCGGCCTCCTCTACCGCCTGGGCTACTTCCACCAGGAGGTGGACCCCGAGGGCACCCAGCAGCACCATTACCGCCCGGTGGAGATCGCCCGCCGGGCCCTGCGCCGGGTGCTCGACCGCACCGGTCATCCCCTGATCGTGCAGGTGGAACTGCCGGGGCGGATGGTGGACGTTGGGGTCTGGCGCATCGATGTGGGCCGGGTGCCCCTGCTCCTTCTCGACACCGACCTCCCCTCCAACGACCCCGCCGACCGGCCCATCACCCACACGCTCTACGTGCGGGGCCGGGAGATGCGCCTCTGCCAGGAGCTGGTCCTGGGAGTGGGCGGGGCCCGGGTCATCGACGCCCTCGGGTGGAAACCCTCCACATGGCACATCAACGAGGGCCATGCCGCCTTCGCCCTCCTGCAGCGCGTCTCGCGCGGCATGGGCACGGGCCTCACCTCCGACGAGGCGATCGCCCAGGTGCGCGAGCACACCGTGTTCACCCTGCACACCCCCCTGCCGGCCGGCAACGAGACCTTCGACCTGGGCCTGGTGCAGCACTACCTGGCCGACCGCCTCCACGGCATCGACGCCGCAGCCCTGGCCTCGCTGGGGGACAACGGCCATCCGGGGGTCTTCGACATGGGCGCCCTGGCCATCCGCCTGTCCGCGGTCACCAATGGGGTGTCGCAGCGCCACGGCGAGGTGGTCACCCGCGACTGGCAGCACCTCATCGGCAGGCCGGCCGAGGCTGTGACCAACGGGGTGCACCTGCCCACCTGGGTGGGCGGGGTCATCGAGCGCCGCTTCGCCAAGGCCGTCGGCCCCGACTGGGCGCAGCGCACCCTCGAGCCGGCCCCCTGGGAGGGCCTGCGCGGCATCCCCGACAAAGAGCTGTGGGACGCTCACCAGGCGCAGAAGCACCGCCTACTCCGCCAGGTGCGCACCCGGCTGCGCGAGTTGGAGGCCCGCCACGGGGAAGCCCCCGACGAACTGCGCCGGGTCGGCTCCCTGTTCGACGTCGACCGCCTCACCCTCGTCTTCGCCCGCCGCTTCGCCGTCTACAAGCGAGTCGGCCTTCTCCTCAGCGACACCGGCCGCCTCCAGGCCTTGCTCACCCACCCGGAGCGGCCGGTGCAGATCGTCTTCGGTGGCAAGGCCCATCCCGCCGACCGGGAGGGGCAGGACCTCATTCGCCGGGTAGTGCAGATGACCAAGGACCCCCGTTTCGAGGGCCACGTCGCCTACGTCGAGGACTACGACATGGAACTGGCCCGCTACCTGCTGGCCGGGGCAGACGTCTGGGTCAACATGCCCCGGCCGCCCATGGAGGCCAGCGGCACCTCGGGGATGAAGGCAGCCATCAACGGCGTGCCCAACCTGTCGGTGCTCGACGGGTGGTGGCTGGAGGGCTACCGGGAGGGCAACGGCTGGGGATTCGGCGAGGAGTCCCACGGCGACGCGGCCGACGCCGCCACCCTCTACGACCTCATCGAGCACCAGGTCGCCCCCCTCTACTACGAACGAGACGCCGAAGGCGTGCCCCGGGGTTGGGTGGCCATGATGAAGGAGGCCATGATCGGCGCCGTGCCGTTCAGCGCCACCCGCATGGTCGCCGAGTACCTGGAGCGCCTGTACCTGCGGGCCAACGGCAAAGGGGGCTCGCCCAAGGTCTAGGCGGCGCACCCCGGCCCTCCCCCGCCGCCGCGGGGGCCGAGGACACCCCCACCCCGGCCCTCCCCCGCCGCCGCGGGGGAGGGAGTGCTCTCACCCCCAGCGGGGCTTGTGCTTCAATTCGACGCCACCGATCACCACCAGCACGCGCACGTTGAGGCGGGGGCTCTGCGGCCCCACACCGCGCCGCGAGACCGTGTCGTCCCAGGCGCCGGCGATGGGCAGGCCCCGCACTTCGACGGCCCAGCCCTCGGGCACGATGACGTCGATGTGCCCGAACACCGAGGTGGCCGACAAGCGGGCCCCGGCTGGATCGAGATGGGCCCCGGTCAGGTCGAGGCGCAACTTGCCGAAGACGGCGGTGAGGGCCACGCGCCGCAGGGCGGTCGCCCTGCTGGCCACCCGGACCGAGTTGAACACCGACAGACGGGAGAACTCCGGGTCCAGGCAGGCGCTCCGACGCTGCCGGCCCCAGCCGGAGAGAAGCCACGCCCCGGCCAACACCACCAGGATGGGCCAGGTGACCGCCCAGGCGGTGCTGCCCAACAGGCCGGTGGACACCGTCAGCAGCAGCGCCCCACCCACCACGAGGACGACGGCCACGGCGCCGACTCGCTTCTCGGAGAAGGCCTGCATCACGCCCAGGGCTAAGAAGAGGCCCGGCCACCACTTCCCCACCAGGCCTCCGGCCTCGACCACCCCGGCGGCCTCGAGCAGGAAGATCGCCCCCAGGGCCATCAGGGCGCCGCCTACCAGGCTGCGACCGGCGCTCATCAGGCTCCCCCGGCTACCAGGGCCGCTCCCACCAGACCGGCCCGGGCCCCGAATCGGGCGAGCACCACCGGTGTGGGAGCACGATGGCCTGCTCCTTCGACCACTTCGGCGAGGACGGCACGAGCCGGCGCCAGCAGCACCTCGCCGGCGCCGGCCGCCGCTCCACCGACCACGATCACATCTGGATCGAGCACGGCCACCAGGTCCGCCAGGCCCCGCCCCAGCCAGGCCCCGGCGGCGGCCAGTTCGGCTCGAGCCGTGACATCCCCCCCTGCTGCGGCGGCGGCGAGATCCTCGCCGCGGGGCACCGCCCCTGAGGCAGCCCGGGCCACGGCGCCGGTCGAATCGGCCGCAGCCAGTTCCCGGGCTACCCGGCCCAGGCTGCTGCCGGAGACCAGCGCCTCCCAACACCCGTAGCCACCGCACGCGCAGCACGGCCCTGAGGGATCAACCACCATGTGCCCCACTTCGCCCAGAAAGCCCCGGCCCCGTTCGAGGCGGCCCTCTATCACCAGGCCCCCACCGATGCCGGTGCCCAGGCCGATGAAGAGCACCATCCTCTGCCCGGCGCCCGCCCCGAGACGAGCCTCGGCGAGGGCGGCCAGGTTGGCGTCGTTGTCCACCACCACGGGGAGGCCGGTGGCCGCGGCCACTTCGGGGCCCAGGGCGACCCCGCCCCCGGAGGCGTGGGGGCTCCACACGAGCGTGCCGGTCCGATGGTCCACGAGGCCGGCCACCCCGATACCCACGGCGGTCACCGTCGAGTCGAGCAACGGCAGGATGGCTTCAGTGATGACTCCGGGGATGGCCGCGGCATCCGGGGGCGTCGCCCGCGCCTCGGCCGGCTCCCCCTGCCCGGCCGAGTCGAAAAGGCCGAACGCCAGGTTCGTGCCACCACAGTCGACGGCGATCACCGCCATCGGCCACCCTCCTCGTGCCCAGCGGCAGCCTGCGGCACCCATAGTGCCATGCCCGGCCGGGTTCAGGTCACACCCTTCCTCCCGGAGTGCCCTTCCCCGTCTCCCCCAGGCCCCTATCCCGAACCACCACCCGGACAAAGTAGGGAATATGAGTTGGGTTATAGCAGGTTTATGGGTATGCTTCCACACAGGTAGCACCCCAAGAGGAGGTCTGTAACATGGATCTGGTCCGATTCGATCCCTTCTCGCTGCTCAGCGAGATGGACCGCCTGTTCGAGCGCGGCGTCGCCGCGACGCCGACATGGGCCCCCCGCATCGACGCTTTCGATCGGGAGAAGGACCTCGTCATCCGCGTCGAGGTGCCCGGGGTCAAGCCCGAGGACGTCGACATCACCGTTGAGGACCGCACCCTCACCATCAGGGGCAAGCGGGTCTTCGAGGACGAGACCGAGCAGGGCGGCTACCACCGTCGGGAGATCTTCATCGGCGAGTTCAAGCGCACTCTGGTCCTGCCGGAAGGCCTCAACGCCGGACAGATCAGCGCCCGAGCCGAGAACGGCATCCTCACCGTGATCATCCCCCGCCGCCCAGAGGTCCTTGCCCGCAAGGTCAAGGTGGACGTCGCCTCCTGACCCCTCCCTCCCTCAACGCGACTCCACCTGCGGAGGCCCGCTCCCCCGGCGGGCCTCCGCCGCGCCCCGGGGCAGTTTCCGGTCGGACAGATGGGGTGCCTGCACCCTGGGCTGCCGGCTACCAATGTATCCGTGCGGGGACCTCTCCCCCCTGGCAGCGGGGATGAGCGGAAGCCCTTCCCCTCCGCCCTCTCCCACTGCCGGGGAGGGGGAACGCCGACGGCCGGAGGGGGAAGGCTCCCCCGGTGCACGGCTCTGACGGCTATGCCCCCACCCAACCTCCGCCATTGCCGTGGGGGAGGGAGTGGCACCCTGGGGTGCCATCTCCCAACGTCACCCACACGGGCCAGGGACCCCGGTGGCCCCGTCATCCCCCTACGCCGTGCGCCACGGCGGAGCCCACCTGCGAGTTGCCCCAGCGGTCGGTGGACCAACGGGGATGGGGCGACGGGGGGACGGGAACCCGCTCCGATCAGAGCGGCGGTCGCCCGGCGAACCGCTGCTTCGCGGCGGTCGGCGGGGATCGCTCGAGCCGGATCGATGTGTGGAGGGTGCATGGCTCTCCCTCTGCGGGACCGGACCCGTGGCTCCTCGAGGGTCATCCCCGGAGCCGAGGCGGCCTGAGGTTGTCGGCCGTTTCCTCGGCCTGGGCTCCTGGTCCCCCATCGCCTATCGCGCGAAGAGCGCCTTCACGTCGGCGGGTGCTCGGAGCACCCCGTGGACGGTGATGGACTCGATGGTGTCGCCGGCCAGGGAGGCGTCGACGTCCGACGAGATGTGGAGCATGCCAATCACGCGCACCGCCATTCGCTCTCCTGCCGCGAGACGGTGTTCGAGGTCGCGGCGGCCGACGTGCATCACGCCTACCGCGAATGACTGCGTCACGATCATGTCGTTGATGACCGCCTCATGCCGATCGAGCTGGTTGCGGATCGCGGTGCGAATAAGATCGGTCCGATTGGAGTAGAGGCCCTGATCGACAAGCACGTCGATCCGACCAAGGTCTACGGGCTCCAGGTTGATGGTGATCTTCTCCGGCATGAGCCTGCCTTCCCTTCCGAGTTGATCTTGGTTCGGACCGTCTTACCTGTCCATCCATGCGCCAGCTGTATGGCTGGTCACGGCCAGGCTACCACCTTCTCCAGCCGATTGGCAATCCAAATGGATGGTCAGGGGAAGGCAGACTCGCACAGGAGCAGCCGGGGGGATCCAGACTGACGCCGGGGTCAGGGGGGAAGTCGGCACACCCTGGGGTGCTGCCTACAAAAGTCACTCTTGCTCGGATCGATGTCTCCCCCGCCCCAGCGGGGGAGATGCCCGAAGGGCAGAGGGGGCAGCCTCCCACCAAGGCCTCGCCACGTGCTGCCCCCACCCCAACCCTCCCCCACCGCCGTGGGGGAGGGAACAGCACCCGGGCTGCTGCAACCTCACCCAGCAGTCCGGGGTCGCCTTCCCGACACCCCCCGGTACCACAGCCGGTAGTGGAGCACCTCGCCGGGGTCGGGGTGCTCCTGGTGGAAACGCGCCAGCCCAGCCTCCAGTTCCGCCGAGTCGAGCAACTGCAGCGTGCTGACGAACCCGGCCCGCACCGCCGCCTCCCAGTCGGCGGCGTTGCGGGACACCGTCTCCGTCTCGGCGACCTGCGCCACCTCCTCCAGACCCAGGTTCCACATCCGGGCCACAAGGAGATCGGGGTGCGGGAAACGGGCCTCGTCGATGCGGACGATCGAGGGGAACCACCGCCCCAGCAGGCTGTGGCGGAAGTGGTCCCGGGCAAAGGTCCACGCCGCTACCAGGCCGCCCGGCCTCACCACCCGGGCCGCCTCGGCCAGCATCTCCTCCCAGCCGCCGTAGTGCAGGCAGACGTGGAAGTAGACCAGATCGGCCGTGCCGGGTTGCAGAGGAAGGTGCCGACCGTCGCCCACCACAGCGGCCACCCCCCGCTCGATCGCCGCCCGGGCCATAGCCGGGGAGCGGTCGACCACCAGGGCCCGGGCCCCGACCTGGGCGAACACGGCGGCGTGCTCGCCCCTCCCCCCGCCCACATCCACCGCGACCGACCCCGGTTTCAGACCGGCGCGCTCGCCCGTCCGGGCGGCCCGGCGCCGGGCAGCGTCGCCGACCCGGCGATGGGCGTAGCCGGCGGCCAGGCGGTCGAGGTCGATCTCAGCCGTGGCGCACCGCTCGGCCCGTGGCCCGGAAGTAGCCGACGTTGCGGCACAACGTGTCACCCACCCGCCAGGACACCGCCTGGGGCTGATGGATGTCGCCGAAGTAGTGCCAGCGCGGCCGATGGGTGAGCAAGTAGTAGCGCACCGCCTCGCTGTGCTTGCACCGGCCGCCGATCACATCGCGGCTCAACTGCGGCACCGCCGCAGCGACGTGGGTGCAGAGCACATCTACGGGGCCCAGCCCGGCGAGTTTCCCGGCCAGGTCCTCCTCCGGCACCTCGCCGGGCAGCCCCAGCCGGGTGCCCCCTCCCCCGACGATGCCGACCCGAAGACCCTCGATCTCGACCACCTCGCCGTCCACGAACCGCACGCCCGGCGGCAGGCAACGGCGCAGCAGGCCGGGCCGGTCGGCGTTGCCGTAGGTCACGAAGGCTTGACCGCCCTCCAGGGCGAGGGCCACTTCCTCGTAGGCGCCCCGTACCAGATCGTCATAGCTGGCGGAGACGTCCTCCTCCCGGCCGGCTACGAACGACCGCCACCGCTCGTTGGCCGCGCCGTAGGAGCCCTGTTGCCGCATGCGCAGCACCTCGAGCACCAGATCCCGCCCCACCAGTTGGGCGAGCAGGCCCTCCCCGTTGCGGTAGTCCACCAGGTTCAGCAGGTCGCCCAGTACCAGCAGTGGCTCCCCGCGCCGGGCCACCCGGGCGAGGGCCTCGTTGGCCCCGTGGACGTCGGCGACCAGCAGCATCAGGGCACGCTACCGTCCCCGCCGCCGGGCCGCCCGTCGCCTCCCGCCAGAGCGTCTCGGATCTCCTCGGCCACCGCCGGATCACTCTCCCCCGGCGCCGCGCCCCGCAGGGCCGCCCGGGCCTCCGGACCGTCCAGCCTGCCCAGGGCCCAGGCGGCGTGGGCGCGGAGCAGCGGGTCGGGGCCGGCCAGGCAATTGGCGGCGGCCGCCACCGCCCCCTTCCCCCCGGCGTTTCCCAGGGCAACCAGGGCGTTGCGCTGCAGGTAGCGAGCCCGGCGCTTCGGGAGGTAGAAGTGAGCGAACCGCCGCATCAGGGTCGCTCCCTCGGCCGCAAGCACGGCAAGCAGGTCCACCCTCCCCGCCCCGACGGTGCCGGTCCCCGAGTCGAGCCGCCGCCGACCCGGGGGGCAGGCCTCGAGGCAGTCATCACAGCCGTACAGGCGGTCGCCCATGGCGCGGCGGAACTCTCGGGGAATCGTCCCCGGCGACTGGGCCAGGGCGGCCAGGCAGCGCCGGGCGTCGAGGACCCCCGACGCCACCAGGGCACCGGTGGGGCAGGCAGGCAGGCAGGAAGTGCAAGTACCGCACTCGCGGGCCATGGGGGCGTCGTGGGGAAGAGAAGCGTCGGTAACCACGCTCCCCAGGAGCAGCCAGGGCCCGTAGCCGGGAGCGAGCACCATGGTGTTCTTCCCCCACCACCCCACCCCGGCCCGCACCGCCGCCGCCCGGTCGACCAGGCGGGCATCGTCGCAGAGCACCGCGGCGCGTCGTCCGGCCGCCTCGAGGGCCCCGGCCAGGGCGTTCAGGCCCTCCCGCAGCGGCCGGTAGTGATCCTCGGTGCCGAAGCGGGCCACCCGTCCCGTGCCCGGGGTCGCCGGCCCGGGGTTTCCGGCGACGGGCAGGTAGGCGTGGGCTGCCACTACCAGGGATCCCGCCCAGGGAAACGAGGCCCGGGGATCGGTGGCCCGGGCAGGGTCGCCGTAGGTGAACCGCATCCCCCCGTGGCGCCCGGACGCCACCCGGTCCTCTAGATCGCGCCGCGCCTCGGGGAACGGAGCCGCCGAGGTGAAGCCCACAGCCGCCAGACCGGCCCGGGCGGCGGCGGCGTGCAGCGCGACGACTAGATCCACCCCGCCAGCGTAGGAGGGCTCAGCCGTTCACCGCCCGGGGAACCAGGCGCAACTCCGGGATCAGCCCGCAGTCGGCCAGGGCCTCGAGGGCGTCGGCCTGGTCCCGATCGACCTCGACGACGCCGGACATGTCGGAGAGCAGGTGGGTGACCACGCAGTCCCGGCACGCCCTGGTGTGCTGAGCGCCGCACTCGTTGCAGTCGATGAGCATGTCACCTCCTCCGCTGGGCCCGGCCGCCTCCGGAAGATGCGGCCTTCACCGGGAACCATACGAAGGGCCTGTGACACATTCCCCTTCTCCGCGGGGCGGACCGCCGTCACCCCGGCCCAGCGGCAGCGCAGGCCTCTCGAACGGCCGCGGTCGAAGCAAGCCCTCGAGAAAGGGCCTCCGCCCGGAGGAACAGGAACTCGGTCTCTGCCTCGCTATCCCCGGCGGCAGCCGGTGGGGCGGGGCGCGGCACCCGGCAGAGCAAGGGGAACCCGGCGTCGAGGCCGTACCTCTCGGCCAGCGACCCCACGAAATGCAGGCCTGAAGGAGCGGGCAGCGCGGCCCACAGAACCCCTTCGTTCTGCAGGAACAGGATCGCCCGTTGCCCCCCAAGGCCGGCCGAGGAGCGCGGCCCACCGTGCCCCGGGTCGCGCACTTCCCGCAAGCCGGACACGATCTGCACCACCTCGAGACTGCTGCGCTGGGACCGCCCCACCAGCACCTCGACCAGCCGGGTCGCTCCGCACTCGTCCTCCCGGATCCCGGCGACGCCCTCGACGACGGCCTCGATCACGGTGAGGCGGGAGAAGCGGGAGTCGAGATCCAGGTCCCAGGGATCGGCCTCGACCCGAGCAGGCGCGGGCAAGGGCCCTCCGAAGGGGGCAAAGCCGGCCGCCTGCAGGTACCACTCCTCGTCGTAGCAGGTCGCAGCGTCGAAGGCGATGGCTCTGGGAAACCTCCATTCCGGGTCGTAGGCAACGAACAGATGCTCGCTGAGAGTGGACTCGATGAGGCCGAAGAGGCGCTCCACCGTCCCGCAGCGCAGGCCCTCGTGCTCGTGGGCATACTCGGAGGACGGGTCGACCACCACCTCGACCGCAATCCCATCAACGACGGTCACCTCCCAGGCACGGAGATCATTCCAGGCCGTGTGCCGCCGGCGCAGGAACCGGTAGCCGTCGGACGCCCGCGACTCCCAGAGCGCCCGCGCCGCTTCCGGGGCATCCTGCCCCGGGCATGCCCAATGGGGAGGGGCGGTGGAGGACGGGGGGGCCGAGGATCCCGTCGGAGGCGCAGGGGCAGTGCCTCCGCTGCAGCCGGCAAGGAACGTCACCGGCAGCACCGCGGCCGGCGCCCGGGGCCACCACCGCAACCATTCCATCGCGCCGCCCCCCGATCGTCCGGCCGGCACCGTGGGCCCAAGATCCAACCCCCAATGCGCTATGGCCCGTCCGCGGCGAGCGTCCCCCGTCCCCCTGCCCTCACCGCCGCCGGGACCAGTCCAGGAGCGCCTCGGACCACAGCGTCACCACCCCCACCGCCTCCGAGGCCTCCCGCACGGCCCGGTCGCTGCTGACCACCACCCGCGCCCCGCCGACAGCGCCGGCGAGAAGAGCGATGGCCGCGTCGGCTCCCCCCCCTTCGGCCGTGAAACGCACCTCGACGGGACCCGGTGCCGCTACTTCGGCCGCCGGGCCCAGGCGGGAGTCGAACACCGCCACTACCCTCATGGGGCCCCGGGCCACCTGCTGCATTCGATCGAGGGACATGAGCAGGCGCCGGCGGGTCGCCGCGGGATCGCGGGACGAGCTGAGCTTGAAGGCGGCGTTGTAGCCGTCCACGATGACGGTGGTGGCCTCCCCCCGTGCCACCAGCCAGTCCACCGCCGCCTTCTCGTCGGGCCGCACCCCTTCGGGGAGGCGCAGGACGGCTCCGGTCGGCGGGGCCTCATCCGGGGCGCCCGTCCCGGGGAGCCGGGCCACCCCGGCGGTCCAGTCGAGGTGCGCCGCCATGGAGAGAGGGTCGTCGGCCCACCGGGCGGTCCCTTCGCCCGCAGCCCGGGCCGCTTCGGCATCCGAGCGCCGCCGCCGCTCCTCGGCCAGGGCCTCGCGCCACCGGCGCCCCTGCTCCCGGGCGGCATCTCTCTCGGCCCCTGCCTCCTCCCCGGCGGCCCGCAGGCGCTCCACCTCGCTCTCCAGGGCGGAGTCGGCTCGGGCCGCGGTGGCCTGCTGCGTCTTGCGGGCCGCCCGCTCCTCGGCCAGCACCGCCTCCGCCGCCTGCCGCGCCTTCTGCCCGGCTTCCTGATAGGACCTGGCCCGCCGCCTCCACTCTTCGGCCTCGGCCTCGGCGGCGGTCAGGCGGTGGGCCAGGTCATCCCCCGCTCCCCGCGCCTCGTCCCCGGCCACCCCGGCCGCCAGCGTGATCAGCCGGAATACCCATCCCGGCGGCCGCTGCAGCAGCAGGGCCGACGCCTGCTCCCGCCCGGCCGCCTTGGCGTCGGCCTCGGGCCAGGCTTCCAGCGCCTTCTCCCGCAGCCAGTCGTAGCGGTCGATGCCCTTGAGCAGTGAGAGGGCCAGCGGAGGGGGCAGGGGCAGCGGGCGGCCCGCCACCCGGCGCAGGTCGGCCGGCACCTGGTCGGCGTCGAGATCGCGCAGGGCCTTCGCCGCCGCCTCCAGGGCCCGGCGGAGCAAGCGGTCGCCGGTGTGTTCCACGCCGCCAACATAGTGACCCGCGACGCCGGATACGTCCCGATGCGACCCAGTCCCGTACGCTGAGGCCATGATCGCCTCCCGCCTCGCCGTTCTCCTCGCCGCCGCCGTGCTCGTGGCGGCCGCCTGTTCCGACGACGGCGCCGGCCCCTTCGCCACCACCACCACTACCGCGCCCACCACCACCACGACGGCCCCACCCGCTACCACCACCGCGGCGACTACTACCAGCACCACCGCGGCTTCCGGCCTCGCCGGCCTCGGCGACCCCTACTTCCCCACCCTGGGCAACGCCGGGTACGACGTGGAGCACTACCTCATCGACCTCACCGTCGATCCGGACGCCAACACCATCGCCGGCGAGGCGACCCTCACCGCCACCGCCACCGCCGACCTCGAGGCGTTCCACCTCGATCTGCTCGGCCTCACAGTGGACGGGGTGACCGTCGACGGGGACCCTGCCGCCTTCACTCGGGAAGCCGCCGAATTGGCCATCGACCCCGAAGCGCTCATCCCCGCGGGCGAAGGCTTCACGGTGACGGTCGCCTACCACGGGACCCCGGAACTCCTTCACACCATGGGGTTCCCCCTCGGCTGGGTGGACGCCGGCGACATCACCTACGTGGTAGCCGAGCCCGATGCCGCCCGCACCTGGTTCCCCGGGAACGACCACCCTGCCGACAAGGCCGCCTTCACCTTCCGCATCACCGTTCCCGAGGGCCTCATCGTGGCCGCCAACGGGTCACTGGCCGACACCTTCGCCGGCGACGGGACCACGACCTTCGTGTGGGAGATGCTCCAACCCATGGCCACCTACCTGGCCACCGTGGTCATCGGCGACCTGGTGCGGGTGGAGCGGGAGGCCCCCGGCGGGGTGCTGCTGCGCGACTACCTGCCCGCCGACATGGCGGGAGAAATCCCCGGTCCCCTGGCCCGGGTGGGCGAGATGGTGGGGTTCTTCGCCGCAATCTTCGGCCCCTACCCCTTTGCCGAGTACGGCCACGCCGTCGTCCGGGGCGTCCCGGGAGCATTGGAGAACCAGACTCTGTGCGTCTTCGGGCGGGAGATCCTCGAGTCGTATACCGGGGGCTACGGCGAGCCCACCGTCGAGGAGATCGTGGCCCACGAACTGGCCCACCAGTGGTACGGCGACAGCGTCACCCCGGCCACTTGGGACGAGATCTGGTTGAACGAGGGGTTCGCCACCTTCGCCCAATGGCTGTGGGTGGAGCACGACCAGGGCCGGGCCGCCTACGACGCAACCATTGCCGGCAACTACGGCTTCCTGGCCGAGGCGCCCCACCCGGTGCCCGGCGACCCCGGGGCCTCCGGTGCGGAGATGTTCCACTACAGCGTCTACCTGCGCGGCGGGCTCACCCTGCACGCCGTGCGCGCCGAGATCGGGGACGACACCCTCTTCGCCGTCCTGCGGGCCTGGGCCGATCGCCACGCCTACGGCAACGGGTCCACCCCTGAGTTCGTCGCGCTGGCCGAGGAAGTGAGCGGCGCCGACCTCGACGCCCTCTTCGACGCCTGGCTCTATCAGGCCGAGATACCCCCGCTGCCCTGAACCCGCGGCGGGCGCGGTACCCTGCCTGAGCCCCGAGGAGCCCCCATGCCCGCAACCCCCATGACTGCCTTCCGCCCGACCGGGTCGGGGCACGGCACGATCCGCCCCGGCGACGGGGCCCCGCAAGGGAACCGTCGCCCATGAGGCCCGAACCCGAGCGGCACCTCTTCGTGGTCCTGGGGGCCACCGGCGACCTGGCCACCCGCAAGCTGCTTCCCGCCCTCTACCACCTCACCTCCGACCACGGCCTCGACACGGTGGTGCTGGGAGCGGGCACCCGGAACCTGGGAGACGAGGAGTTCCGCCGCCGCTCGCGGGAGGCGCTGGGGGCCGCCGGCCTGGACGGCGAGGCCGTCGCCGCCTGGTGCGCCCGCCGCCTCCACTACGCCCCGATCCCCACCGACGGCGACTTCCGGGGTTTCGCCACCCGTCTGGCGGCCATCGAGGCGGAGCACTCCCTGCCCGGCAACCGGGTCCTCTACCTGGCGCTGCCCCCGTCGGCCCTGCCCGGAGTGATCTCGGGCCTCGGTGCCGCCGGCCTGGCCTGGGCCCCGGGCTGGGCCCGCCTGGTGGTCGAGAAGCCCTTCGGCAGCGACCTGGCCACGGCCGGCGACCTCAACCGCCGGGTGCACCGCCACTTCGCCGAGGGCCAGGTGTACCGCATCGACCACTACCTGGGCAAGGAGACGGTGCAGAACCTGCTGGTGTTCCGCTTCGCCAACCCCCTATTCGAGGCCTCGTGGAACCGCGACCGCATCGCCCGGGTCGACATCACGGTGGCCGAGGACTCCGGGGTGGGCACCCGGGGGAGGTACTACGACGGTGCCGGGGCGGTGCGCGACATGCTGCAGAGCCACCTCACCCAGGTGCTCACGCTGATCGCCATGGAGGCCCCGGCCTCCATGGCAGCCGATGCGGTGCGGGCGGAGAAGGTGAAGGTGCTGCGCAGCATCCGTCCCCTGGACCCGACGGCGGTGGTCCTGGGCCAGTACGGAGCCGGGCCGGCCGGCGGGCGGGACCTCCCCGCTTACCGCGACCTCGACGGCGTGGCGCCCGACTCCTCCACCGCCACTTACGCCGCCGCCACCCTGTTCGTGGACAACTGGCGCTGGCAAGGGATCCCCTTCCACCTGCGCACCGGCAAGGCGCTGCGGGAGCGCCTCACCCAGGTGGCGGTGACCTTCCGCCCGCCGCCGGTGTGCCTGTACCACGGGCGCCCCGACCCCTGCGTGGCCCACTCCGACGTCCTCTACCTCGACCTGCAGCCCGACGAGGGCTTCCGCCTGGAGATCGAGGTCAAGGAGCCCGGCACTCCCTCGCGCCTGCGCACCGTCTCCCTGCGCTTCGCCTACGCCGAGGCCTTCGGCCAGGTGCCCGACGCCTACGAGACCCTGCTCCTCGACGTAGTCGAAGGGGACCAGACCCTCTTCGTACGGGCCGACGAGGTCGAGGAGTCGTGGCGCCTCTACCAACCGCTGCTGGAGGCAGATCTCCCGGTGCACCCCTACCCCGCCGGGTCGTGGGGCCCCACCGCCGCCCGCGACCTCCTGCCGAACGCCCCCAACTGGACGGCGGGAGGCTGACGCCCCCCGATGCGGGGTGCGCGCCGCCGCCGGGTTAGATTCCCTTCGCCATGCTGATCCGAGTCCTCAGCGAACCGCGTCCGGGCGACACCCGGGTGGCCCTGGTGCCCCGCAGCGTGGCCACCCTCACCGCCGCCGGCCACCGGGTCCTCTTCCCCGCCGGGGCCGGGACGGCCGCCGGCCTCCCCGACGCGGCATACGTCGCCGCCGGCGCCGAGATCTTCGCCGGTCCCCCCCCGCCGGCCGACCTGGTAGTGGCCGTCGGGCCGGTCGGTCTGGACGATGTCCTGCCCACCGGGGCGGTGATCGCCTTCCTCGACCCCCTGGGCCGACACGACGAGATGGCCCGCTTCGCCGCGGCCGGGGTGACCGTGCTGGCCATGGAGTTGATCCCCCGCACCGCCCAGGCTCAGGCCATGGACGCCCTGAGCAGCCAGGCCACTGCCGCCGGCTACCAGGCGGTGCTGCTGGCCGCCTCCCGCCTCCCCCGCTTCCTCCCCATGATGATGACCGCCGCCGGCACCGTGCCCCCCGCCCGGGTGCTGGTGATCGGCGCCGGGGTCGCCGGCCTGCAGGCCATCGCCACCGCCCGCCGCCTGGGGGCCGTCGTGGCCGGGTACGACATCCGCCCCGCCGCAGCCGAGCAGGTGCAGAGCCTGGGTGCCACCTTCGTGGGCGGTCCGGTGGAAGCGGCGGCCGAGACCAGCGGCGGCTACGCCGGGCAGGTGGGCGAGGACACCCGCAGCCGCCAGTCGGCCGCCCTGGCCCCGCACGTCGCCGCCGCCGACATCGTGATCACCACCGCCCAGGTCCCGGGCAAACCCGCCCCTCTCCTGATCACTCGCGAGATGGTGGAGGCCATGCGACCGGGGTCGGTGCTCGTCGACCTGGCCGCTTCCACCGGGGGCAACGCCGAGGTCACCGTGCCCGACGAGGAGGTGGACGTGGAAGGGGTGCTGGTGATCGGGCCGCGCGACCTGGCAGCGGGTACCGCCGGGCACGCCAGCGAGATGTACTCCCGCAACATCACCGCCCTCATCCGCCACCTGGCCCCGGAAGGCGCCCTGGCCATCGATCACGCCGACCCCATCACCGCCGCCGCCTGCGTGGCCCATGCCGGGGAGATCCTGGTGCCGGCCGTGCGGGCCGCGTTGGGAGGAGGTGCCTGATGCTCGACCCGGTGGTCATCGGGGTCGTCACCTTCGTGCTTGCCTCATTCGTCGGCTTCGAGGTGATCAGCAAGGTACCCCCCACCCTGCACACCCCGCTCATGTCGGGGTCCAACGCCATCTCCGGCATCACGATCGTCGGCGCCCTGATCGCCACCGGGGGCGGGGCCGACACCCTGGCGACGGTGCTCGCCTTCGTCGCCGTGGCCACCGCCACAGTGAACGTCGTCGGCGGCTTCCTGGTCACCGACCGCATGCTGGGCATGTTCCGCAAGCCCCGCCGCCCCGCCGGTGAGGAGGGGGGCGAGGAGTGAGCGAGAACCTGCGCGCCCTGCTCTACCTGGTCGCCGCCGCGGCCTTCATCGTGGGCCTCAAGCGACTCTCGTCACCCCGCACCGCCCGGGCCGGCAACGGCAGCGCCGCCCTGGGAATGCTCCTGGCCATCGTGGTGACGCTCATCGACCGCGGCGTGTCGTGGGGGGTGATCGCCGCCGGCATCGCCGTCGGGGCGGCGGTGGGCGCCGCCGCCGCCCTGCGGGTGAAGATGACCGCCATGCCCCAGATGGTCGCCCTCTTCAACGGGCTCGGCGGCCTGGCCTCCGCCCTCGTCGCCGGAGCGGAGTACCTGCGCAGCGACGTCGGGGCCCTCCCCCTCGAGACCATGACCAGCATGGTCCTGTCGGTGGTGATCGGAGCGGTGACCTTCTCCGGCAGCGTCATCGCCTTCGCCAAACTCCAAGAGATCCTGCGCGGCGCCCCCCTCACCTACCGCGGGCAGCGCCCGGTGAACCTGGCGGTGGCCGCGGCCATTCTCGGACTGGGTGCCTGGGCCCTGGCCACCAACCTCGCTCTCCCCTTCTGGGTGGCGGGCGCCGTGGCCCTGGTCCTGGGCGTTCTGGTGGTGCTGCCCGTCGGTGGCGCCGACATGCCGGTGGTGATCACCCTGCTCAACTCCCTCTCCGGCCTGGCCGCCGCGGCCACCGGGTTCGTGATCTCCAACTCGGCCCTGATCATCGCCGGCGCCCTAGTGGGCGCCTCCGGGGTCATCCTCACCAGGATCATGTGCCGCGCGATGAATCGCTCGTTGGGCAACGTGCTCTTCGGGGCCTTCGGCGGCACCGTCGCCGCGGCGGCCGCCGCCGGGGGCAACGCCCGGGCCACCGGGGCCGACGACGTGGCCATCGCCCTGGCCTACTCCTCGCAGGTGATGATCGTGCCCGGGTACGGCCTGGCCGTAGCCCAGGCACAGCACGCCCTGCGCGCCCTCACCGCCCACCTGGAGAAGCGCGGAGTGCGGGTGGTCTACGGCATCCATCCCGTCGCCGGGCGCATGCCGGGCCACATGAACGTCCTCCTCGCCGAGGTGGACGTGCCCTACGACCAGTTGCTCGACCTCGAGCAGAGCAACAGTCTCATGGACCGCACCGACGTGGCCCTGGTGGTGGGGGCCAACGATGTGGTCAACCCGGCGGCCCGGGACGACCGGGGCAGTCCCATCTACGGCATGCCCATCATCGAGGTCGACCGGGCCCGCTCCACCGTCGTCATCAAGCGCAGCCTGGCCACGGGCTTTGCCGGCATCGACAACCCCCTCTTCTACAAGGACGGTACCGCGATGCTCTTCGCCGACGCCGGGAAGGCCCTCACCGACCTGCTCGCGGCCATGGCCGCGATCTAGCCGTGGAGCACCGCCGAGTCGTGGCCCGCCGGCGCATGGTGCGCCGTTACCTGCCCGATCCGATCGCTCCGGCCGCCCTGGCCCGCATCGCTCGGGCCGCACTCCATGGCCCCCGCGCCGGACAGGCGGAAGGGATCTCGGTGGTGGTGGTCACCGACCCGGGGCAGCGCGCCGCCCTTGCTCGCCTCGGCGCGGAGCACAAGTGGAAGGCGCGAGGGCACGCTCCCTGGCTCTCTCCCGCCCCGGCCCACCTGGTGATCTGCGTGGACCCCACCGCCTACCGGCGCCGCTACGCCGAACCCGACAAGGATCCGGCCGCCCTGACCGTGCCCTGGTGGTGGGTAGATGCCGGGGCCGCCCTCAACCTGGTGCTGCTGGCGGCGGTGGACGAAGACCTGGCCGCCGGCTTCCTGGGGGCCCACGCCCTGCCCGGACTGGCGGAAGCCCTGGGATTGCCCCCAGGGGTGCTCCCATTGGGGGTTGTCACCGTAGGCCACCGCCACCCGAAGGAGGCTCCCACCCGCCGCCGCGAGCGACCTCCCGAGGCGGACATGCTGCACGACGGCGCCTGGGGCCGCCCCTTCCCGGGCCGCGATCCGGGCCGCTGAGGCCCCTCGCCGGGTCCACCGGTCGCCGGCCCCCGGCGGCTATCCTCGCCGCCGACCCTAAGGGATCTCCGCCATGGCCACGCGCCGCCGCACCTTCACCTCCGAGTCGGTTTCCATGGGCCACCCCGACAAGGTGGCCGACCGCATCTCCGATGCCGTGCTCGACCACGTCCTGGCCGCCGACCCCCTGGCCCGGGTAGCCTGCGAGGCCCTGGTCAGCGGGCGCCGGGTGGTGCTGGCCGGAGAGATCACCGCCTCCCCCACCCCGGCCCGCTCCGCCCTCCGCCGCCTGGTGCGCCGCACCATCGCCGCCAGCGGCTACGACTCGTGGGCCGCCGGCTTCGACCCCAGCCGGGCCGCGGTCCGCCTCTACCTGCGCCGCCAGTCGGCCGACATCGCGCGGGCGGTGGACGGCGACGGCGAACTGGGAGCCGGCGACCAGGGAATGATGATCGGCTACGCCACCCGTCAGACCCCCGAGTTGATGCCGCTGCCCCTGGTGCTGGCCCACCGCCTGGTTGCCCGCCAAGCGGTCGCCCGCAATGAGGGCCTCATCCCGGGGTTGCGCCCCGACGCCAAGGCCCAGGTCACCGTGGCCTACGAGGGGCGCCGGCCTATTGAGATGGAGTCGCTGGTGCTATCCACTCAGCACGGGCCGGAGTGGAACGATCGCCAGGGGGCCCTGGCCGGGGAGGTCGCGGCCCAGATCCTGCGGCCCGCGCTGGGCGAGTGGTGGCACGACGGCATCGTGGTGCACGTCAACCCGGGCGGGCCGTTCTCCATCGGCGGCCCGGCCGCCGACACCGGTCTCACCGGGCGCAAGATCATCGTGGACACCTACGGCGGTTGGGTTCCCCACGGCGGGGGGTCTTTCTCGGGCAAGGACGCCACCAAGGTCGACCGCTCGGCGAGCTACATGGTCCGCCACATCGCCAAGAACCTGGTCGCCGCCGGACTGGCCGACCAGTGCGAGGTGCACCTGTCCTACGCCATCGGGGTCTCCGCCCCCACCTCGGTGGTGGTCGATTGCGCCGGCACTGCCACCGTCGCCGAGGAGCGCATCGAGGCCCTGGTCCGGGAGGCCTTCCCCCTCACCCCCCGGGGCATCATCGGCTACCTGGGCCTCCGTCGCCCCATCTTCGAACCTGCCAGCTTCCACGGCCACTTCGGGCGCACCCCCGGCGAGGCGGGCGAGGGCACCTTCTCGTGGGAGAGCACCCACCGCGCCGCCGAGTTGGCCGCGGCCTGCGGGGCCCCCGCCCCCACCCCATGACCGTGGTCCCCCGGGGATCGGTGGCCCCCGGGTTCGAACCGTTGGCCGAGGTCTTCGCCGCCAACTTCGCCGCCCGGGGCGAAGCGGGGGCCGCCTTCGTAGCGAGCCATCCGGTGGTCGGCCTCTGGGGAGGCGAGGCTCGGCCCGGCGTCCCCTGGGAACCCGACCCCATGGCGGAGGTCTTCTCCACCACCAAGGGGCCCAGGACCCTCACCATCGGGGCGCTGGCCGGGAGCGGGGCTCACCGGGGCTTCTCCCCGGGCGGCCGGGTCACCTGACCCCTCACCCGGTTGAGCCGGAAAGCCCGAGTTGGGGAGACGCCGGTCGCCATCCGCCCGTAGGCCGCAAGACTCCGCACGCCCGCTACGGCCTGGTTCCCGGCGTGGTGAGTCGCACCCTGGGGGTGGGATGCTGCCCCCTCACTCGATCAGCCCGTCTACTCCAAGCTCCAACCGCCGCACCGTCAGCGATTCCACGAGGTCCCGGTCCACCTCCACCCCGATGCCCGGGCGGTCGAGGGGCACCCGCAGCGACCCGTCTTCCATGGACCACTCCGGGTCCACGATGTCCCGCTCCCAGTAGCGTCGGCTGGGACTCAAGTCGCCGGGAAGGGTGAAGCCGGGCAGCGAGGCCAGGGCCACGTTGTGGGCCCGGCCGATGCCGCTCTCCAGCATGCCGCCGCACCACACCGGGACGCCATGGCGTTGCGCCAGCTCGTGCACCGCCCGGGCGGCGGCGTGGCCCCCCAGCCGCCCCGGCTTCACATTGATGACCCTCGCCGCCCCCAGGCCGATGGCGTCGGCGGCGCGGGCCGCCGAGGTGATCGACTCGTCCAGGCATAGCGGGGCCTGGAGGGCCGCCTGTAGCCGGGCGTGCCCCGACAGGTCGTCGGGGTCGAGAGGCTGCTCGATCATGACGGGGTGGAGGGCGTCGAGGCGGCGCAGCACCTCGAGGTCGCCCAGGGTGTAGGCGGCGTTGGCGTCGCAAGCCAGCGGGAAGGCCGTTCCCACGGCCTCCCTGGCGGCGGCGACGAAAGCCAGGTCCTCGCCCGGGGCCACCTTGACCTTCACCCGCCGGTATCCCTCGCCGACCGCGGCGGCGGCGCGACGTCTCAGGGCCTCGGGGGATTCCTGGATGCCCAGCGCGATGCCCGACTCCACCCGCTCCCGGGTGCCGCCCAGCAGGCGGGCCAGGGCCACGCCCTCACGCCGGGCGGCCAGGTCCCAGAGGGCCATCTCCACCGCCGCCTTGGCCATGAGGTGCCCCCGGAAGGCGCCCTCCAGAGCGGGGAAGACCTCCTCGGGACCGGCCAAGGTCCGCCCCAGCACCGCGGGCGCCACCCAGGCAGGGATGGCCAGCCAGGCGGTGTCCACCGTCTCGGGCGAGTAGGCCGGGGCCTCCTGGGCAACGCACTCCCCCCACCCGATCTCCCCGTCGGCATCCACCGCCTCCACCAGGAGGACGCGCCGCTGCCGGGTGCTGCGCGACGAGGTGCGGAACGACTCCCGCAGGAGCAGGGCGATCTCCCGCAGCACGAGGCGCTCGAGGCGGATCATCTCCCCCCCGCCGGCCGCCGGCCGCCCCTTTCCCGTTCCCGTTCCCCAGCCTTGCTGCTCACGGGGGCGAGCATATCCCGCCGCCGCGGATGGCCCGACCGGACCCGGTAGCCTGGCGACATGCCCGACCCCGTCGCCCGGACCTGGGAGGCGGCCACCGCCGTCTTCGACGCCGCCCCGATCTGCCACGTCGCCTTCGTGCAAGAGGGGCAGCTCCGGGTGCTCCCCGCCCTCCACGCCCTGGTGGGAACCACTCTCTACCTCCACGGTTCCCCGGCCAGCAGCGTCATCCGGGCGGTGGCCTCGGGTGATCCGCTGAGCATCAGCGCCGTGGTGCTCGACGGGGTGGCCGTGGCCCACTCCGCCTGCCACAGCGCCCTCAACTACCGCTCGGTGCTGTGCTCGGGGACGGGACGGGAGGTGGAGGACCCCGATGAGGCGGCACAGGCACTGCGGGCGATCACCGAACGGGTGATCCCGGGAGGGTGGCAACGAGGCCGCCTCCCCCGACCCGACGAGGTAGCCGCCACCGCCGTCGCCGCCGTGACCATCACCGGCTTCTCCCTGCGGGCCCGCTCCGGGCCCGCTCAGGAGGACGAGGCCGACCGTTCGCTCCCGGGCTGGACCGGCATCGTGCCTCTCCGCCTCGAGGCGGGCCCGGCGGTGCCCCACCCGGCCGTGCCGGCGGGCCTGGCGCCCCCGGAAGTCCTGCCCGGACGAGCCCACTCGTGAGGAGGCAATGCCTCTGACCCCTTCGACCTGTGACGACGCGGCGACTCCCCTCCTCCCGCCATGGACCCGCTGACCCTCATCCTCTTCATCGCCGGGTTCGCCCTGCTCGTGGGCGGGGCGGAGGTCCTGGTGCGCGGCGCCTCTCACCTGGCGGGCGCCCTGGGCATCTCCCCCCTGGTGGTGGGTCTGACGGTGGTGGCCTTCGCCACCAGTGCCCCCGAAGCTGCCATCACCCTGCAGGCTGTGTTTGCTGGGCGCGCCGACCTGGCGGTGGGCAACGTAGTGGGCAGCAACATCTTCAACCTCCTGCTCGTGCTGGGGGTCTCGGCCCTGGCCGTTCCGCTGGTAGTCACGCAGCGCCTGGTCAGGCTGGAGGTGCCCCTCCTCGTCGGAGCAGGGGCCCTGCTTCTGGGGCTGAGCCTCGACGGCGGCCTGGGGCGCCTCGACGGGGCCATCCTCTTCGCCGGGATGACCGCCTACACCATCTACGCCGTCCGCCGGAGCCGGCAGGAGGACGCCGCCGTCGCCGCCGAGTACGAACGGGAATACGGAGCCGGCAATCGCCCGGCGCGTCGCTTTGCTGGGGACCTCGCGTTGGTGGCCCTCGGCCTCGGCGCCCTGGTCCTCGGGGCTCGCTGGCTGGTGGACGGCGCCGTGGCCGTGGCCACCGCCCTGGGAGTGAGCGACCTGGTCATCGGCCTCACCATCGTCGCCGCCGGAACAGGCCTGCCGGAGGTGGCCACCTCGCTCCTCGCCGCGCTGCGGGGCGAGCGCGACATCGCCGTGGGCAACGTCGTGGGCAGCAGCCTGTTCAACTTGCTCGCCGTCCTCGGCGTGGGGGGCCTGTTGGCGCCCCAGACGATCGCCGTCGCCCCGGCAGTGCTGCGCTTCGACCTCCCCGTGATGCTGGGGGTCAGCTTTGCCAGCCTGCCCATCTTCTTCACCGGGCACCGCATCTCCCGCAGCGAGGGCGCTTTGCTGCTCGCCGCCTACGCCGCCTACGCCGCCTACCTCATCCTCCAGGCCGAGGGCCACGACGCCGTGCCGGCCTTCGGGCGGATCATGCTGGCCTTCGTCATCCCGGCCACCGTCCTCACTCTCTCGATCCTGACGGTACGGGCGTGGCGGTCCCGGGCCACCGCCTACCCTCCAGCCGCATGAGCTCCACCCCGGCAGCGCGGGAGCTCTGCGGTCGCCCCGGCGGCTACGGTGAGCGGGTGCCTCCCGACCCGACCGAGCCCATCACCAGCACCGCCAACACGCGCCTCAAGGGCCTGGTGCGCCTCCGGGAACGGCGGGAGCGTGACCGCAGCGGCCTCTTCCTGATCGAGGGCTACCGCGAGATGTGCCGCGCCGTGGAGGGAGACGTCGGCCTCACCGAGGTGTGGTGCTGCCCCGCCCTCTACCTCGGGAAGAACGAGGAGCGCCTCGTCGATGCCGCCCGCGCCCGCGGGGCCGAGGTGGTCACGGTGGCCGAGGCCCCCTTCCGCAAGGCCTCCTACCGCGACCGCCCCGAGGGCCTCCTCGCCGTGGCCCGGCAGTTCCCCACCGGCCTCGACACCCTGGACCTCGGCCCGAAGCCCCTCTTGCTGGTAGTGGAGGGCATCGAGAAGCCGGGAAACCTGGGCACCATGATGCGCACCGCCGAAGCCGCCGGCGCCGCCGCGCTCATCGTGTGCGACCCGACCACCGACCCCTTCAACCCCAACGTGGTGCGGGCCTCGCTGGGCACGCTCTTCTCCCTGCCCCTCGCGGTGGCCGACACCCCCCGAGCGCTGGCCTGGCTGCGCACCCGAGGCATCCGCAGCGTGGCCACCACCCCGGCGGCGACGCGGGCCCACTGGGAGGCCGACCTCACCGGGGCGGTCGCCGTCGTGGTGGGCAGCGAGCAGTACGGCCTCTCCGTCGCCTGGTTGCAGGGGGCGAGCGAGCAGGCGCTCATCCTCATGCCGGGAACCGTCGACAGCCTCAACGCCGCCATGGCGGCGGGCATCGTGCTGTTCGAGGCCGTCCGCCAGCGGGCCCGGGCCGCGGCCGACGGCCATTAGCCCTCCCTCCAGAGTGAAGACCGGGGGCACTTCCGGTTGAGCGGCCGGGGTGTTCCCCCATTGTGGAAGAATGCCCGCGGGTTCACGGGAGGGACCATGGTGGAAGAGGGCTTCTGGTTCGATCCGCTGGTGTTCGGCAAGCGCCTGCGCCACTACCGCCGGGCGCGGGGCCTCACCCTGGCGCACCTGGGTGAGCGGGTGGGCAAGCAGGCCTCGTTCCTTTCCATGCTGGAGGGCGGCAAGCGCGAGCCCCGGCCGCAATTGGTGGAGCAACTGGCCCAGGCCCTGGACGTGCGCGCCGCCGACCTGCTGCGCGCCGATCCCCCCGACAAGCGTTCCCGCCTCGAGGTCGCCCTGGAGCGGGCTCAGACCGAACCCCTCTACGAGCGCCTCCACCTGCCTCTTCTGAAGCCTTCGGCCGCCCTCACCGACGCCGCCCTGGAGCACCTGGTGGGCCTGTACGCCGAACTCAAGCGGGCCTGCGCCCCGGCCACCCCCACCATCCAGGAGGCACGCCGGGCCACCGTGGCCCTGCGGGAGGAGGTACGCCGGCTCGACAACCACTTCGAGGAGATAGAGCAAGTGGCCGACGAGGCGCTGCGCGCCGTCGGCTATCCGGGCAGCGGGGCCGTCGCGCAGCGCACCCTGAACGATCTGGCCGCCCACTTCGGCTTCAATATCCAGCAGGTGCGCGATGTGCCCGCCTCGGCCCGCGCAGTGACCGACATGCGCGACCGCACCATCTACATCCGCCAGCGCGACGTGTTGCGCACCCGCGAGGCACGGTCGGTCATCCTCCAGACGCTGGGGCACTTCGCCCTCGGCCACCCCGACCCCGAGGACTACGCCACCTACCTGCGCCAGCGGACCGAGGCCAACTACTTCGCCGGAGCGGTGCTCGTCCCGGCGCCTGCCGCCCTCACCCTGCTCGAGGAGGCGAGGGTGGACGACGACATCTCGGTGGAAGACGTCAAAGAGGTCTTCTACGTCTCCTATGAGATGGCCGCCCACCGCTTCTGCAACCTGGCCACCAACGGCCTCGACATCCAGGTTCACTTCGTGCGCTCCGACGCCCAGGGCACCATCTGGAAGGCGTACGAGAACGATGGGGTTCCCTTCCCCACCGCCCCCGACGGTGCCATCGAGGGTGAGCGCCTGTGCCGGGAATGGGGCACCCGCCAGGTGTTCCACAGCGAGGACGTCTTCGCCGTCCACTACCAGTACACCACCACCCCCAATGGGGACTTCTGGTGTGCCACCCACGTGGAGGCCGACCGCCAGCCCTACCACGCGGTGACGGTGGGTTGTGAGGCCAACGACGCCCACCACTTCCGCGGCGGGGAAACCGAGCGGCGCTCCGTGTCCCACTGCCCCGACGGGCCCTGCTGCCGCCGCCCCGACCGGCACCTCGCCGCCCGCTGGGACGGTTGGGCCTGGGCCGCTCCCATCAGCCACAGCCACACTGTGGCCGCGGTGCCCTCGGGCATCCCGGGCACCGACACTGCAGAGGTCTACGCGTTCTTGGAGCGGTACTCACCTCAAGGGTAGAGGCCCCTCCCCCGCGCCGGCGGGAGAGGGCGGGGGGAGAGGGCAACTCGCGACTGGGGCCCGCCGCGTGCTGTGTTGGGGTTTGCCCTCACCGCTCGGCGGCAGCATGGTCGCCCCGATTCACGATCCGTAACGGTCGCCGCCTTCGCGGCCCCCTCTCCCGGCTCTGCGGGACAGGATGAAGGGTGAGGGCTTCCGCACCTCCGGCGGGAGCGCCAAGCGGTGTCCCGTCGTTGACATCGAACACCTGTTCGTCCTAGGGTCCAGCCTGTGGCCCTCCCGGTGCAGCGCTGCTTCGAGGACCTCGGGGTCCCTCTGGCCGAGGTGCCCTTCTGCGTCCTCGACCTCGAGACCACCGGCGGCTCACCCACCGGTTGCGGCATCACCGAGATCGGGGCCCTGCGTTTTCGCGGCGGGGAGCCTGAGGGCTCCTTCCACACCCTGGTGAACCCCCACGAGGAGATCCCCGCCTTCATCACCGTGCTCACCGGCATCACCCACGCCATGGTGATCGAGGCCCCGCCGATCGAGAGGGCCTTCCCCGCCCTGCTCGAGTTCATCGGGGACGCCGTGGTGGTGGGGCACAACGTGCGCTTCGACCTCTCCTTCCTGAATGCCGCCGCCGAGCGCCTCGGCTACGGTCGCCTCCCCAACCGTTCCGTGGACACCGCCGCCCTGGCGCGCCGTCTGATGCGCACCGAGGTGCGCGACCTGCGCCTGGGCACCCTGGCCGCCTACTTCCGCTCCCCCACCGCCCCCAACCACCGGGCCTTCGAAGACGCCCAGGCCACGGCTTACGTGCTGTGGAGCCTCCTCGAACGGGCCGGGACCATCGGGATCACCCACCTCGAGGACCTCCTCCAACTCCCCACGGCCCGGGGGGCGGCCCACTACGGCAAGATCCGCCTGGCCGACTCCCTGCCTCGCCGTCCCGGGGTGTACCTGTTCCGCGACCGGGCGGGCGAGGTCTTCTACGTGGGCAAGGCGGCCAACCTGCGGACCCGGGTGCGCGCCTACTTCTACGGCGACGACCGCCGCCGCGCCGACCAGATGCTGCGTGAGTTGGCGACCATAGACCACCGGGTCTGCCCCACCGAACTGGAAGCCGAGGTGGCCGAACTGCGCCTCATCCTGGCCCACAACCCCCGCCACAACCGCCGCTCCCGCCCCGCGCCGGCGCCCCACTGGGTGCGGCTTACCGCCGAGGCCTTCCCCCGGCTGTCGCTGGTGCGGGCGGTGCGCCCCGGCGAAGGCCTGCTGCACCTGGGGCCCTTCCGCGGCCATGCGGCCGCCCGCCGGGTGGTCGAGGCCATCTGGGACGCCCTGCCTCTGCGCCGCTGCTCCGGGCCGCCGGGGCGACGCGCCGCCCCCTGCGCCCCGGCGCAGTTGGGAGTGGCCCTGTGCCCTTGCGACGGGCGCCTGGACCCGGCCGCCTACCGAACCGTGGTGGAGCGTCTCATAGCCGGCGTCGAACGGGAGCCCGCCTTGCTCCTCGAACCGCTCGCCACCCGGGTGGCCTCCCTGGCCCGCGAGGGGCGCTTCGAGGAGGCGGGCTGGGAGCGGGACCGCCACCACGCCCTGGCCCGTGCCCTGGAGCGCCGCCGCGCCTGGCAGGCCCTGGCCGGCGGCGGACTGGTCTGCGCCGAGCATCCCGAGAGGGGCGGCACCCTCATCGACCACGGCCGCCTCGCCGCCTCGTGGGAGGCCGGCGCCCGGCCGCCCCTCCTCCCGCTCCCCAACCCCGGTCCGGATGTTCCCCCGGAAGTCCCGCCGGACCCGGGCGACGCCGAAGAAGCCGACATCCTGTGGCGGTGGCTATCAAGGCCCGGGGTCAGGCTTGTGGAGGCCTCGGGGTCGCTGGCCCTTCCCGCACGGCCGGTGGAGCGCCTGGAACGGGTCGACCTCTAGGCGGCGGTGCAGAAGGCGACCCGGATGCCTTGGCGACGCAACCCGGAGCGGAACAACTGCACCGAGGCCGCCACCGCCAGGCTCTTCACCCCGGCGGAGACCGCGGTGCGGTATCCCACGTAGGCGGCGACACCGTTGTGGCCCAGCAGGTACCAGCCCAGGAAGGCCAGGAGAAGGAAGACCCCGGCCCACAGCAGGGTGATCCCGTAGAACACCCGCCGCAGGCGGAGGTGCGGAGCCAGGCCCTCGAGGGGCACGAAGTCGTGGGCCAGCCGATGGACCAGCGACCGGCCGGCGGGCAGCGACGCCAGGAACACCAGGCCCAGGGCGGCCTCCCCCACCACCGGCTGCAAGAAGTAGACGTCGGAGTTGCCCGACACGCCGGTGATGAAGACCCGAACCGACAGGGTCACCACGGCCAGCACGAGCAAGCCGCTCACCCCGCCCACAATCATCCGTCGTCCCAGCGCCCCGAGCGACCAGACAAGGGCGGCGATCATCCCGCCCCACACCCCTCCCAGCCAGAAGCCCAGGTAGAAGAGGCCGGTGGGCACCAGCACCCCTTCCGTCACGATGGGGAGCGCCCGACGCAGCAGCGCCCCGATCGCTGGCAGGGTGAGGACCACAGGGTGCGCCGCGGGCGCGCCCGGAGCCGGGTCTGTGGGGGACTGGTCGCGCACTGAGGCCTCTATCGGTCGCGTCGGCAGGGAACCTGCGGGGAACTTCGGGAACCACACCCCAAGAAGGCGGGGAGCCGTCCCGAGGACCTGGCGAGGATAGCCCCTGGGGGGGCTACGCCACATCGTGGCCCGGCAGGGTGAGGAGCCCGGGGTCAGGTCTCCAGCACGATGGGGATCACCACGGCCTTGCGGGACTTCTCTCCCCGGGTGACCCGATTGACCGCCTGCACCATGCGGCGGCGCATCACCTCCAGGTCGGGCGGCCCCCCCGCCAGCGATTGGAGTTCGACGGCCACCGCCTCGGCGGCCCGGGCCAGCACCGGGGCCGGTTCCTCCACGAACCCGTGACTCTCCAGGTCCGGCCCCTGCACGACCTCCCCCGTCCTACCGTCTACGCCCACCACGACCACGATGACGCCGTCCTCGCACAGGTGACGGCGGTCGCGGATGATGCCGCCGCCGCCCGCCACTTCGAGTCCGTCCACGAAGACATGAGCGCCGGGCACCGCCCGGCGCTCCACCCGGGTCTCCTCCCCGTCGAGCACGACGCGGTCGCCGTCTTCGCAGACGAAGACCTCGGGCACCTTCATCTGCCGGGCCAGGGCGGCATGGGCGCTCAGGTGGCGGTACTCCCCGTGGATGGGGATGAAGGCTCGAGGGCGGACGACGTTGAGGAAGGTGCGCAACTCGTCCTGGGCCCCGTGGCCCGAGACGTGGACGGGGGCGTTGTCGCCGTGGAAGACCCGGGCACCCAAGCGGAGCAGTCCGTTGATGACCCGCGACATGCGGGTCTCGTTGCCCGGGATGGGCCGGGCCGAGATCAGGACGGTGTCCCCCTCCTCGATCTTCACCCAGCGATGGTCCCCCGCCGCCATCAGCGACAGAGCGGCGAAGGGCTCACCCTGCGAACCGGTACACACCACCGCGGTCTTGTGCGCCGGATGGGTGAGCACCTCTTCCATGGGAATCACCACGTCGGGCGGCAGCTTCAACGTACCCAGCGCCTCCGCTATGGCCACGTTGCGCTGCATGGAACGGCCCAGGAAGGCGACGTAACGGCCGCAGTCGGCCGCCGCCTCCACGATCTGCTGCACCCGGTGCAGGTGGCTGGCGAAGCAGGCGGCGATCAGCCGGCCCCGGCTCTCCACCACGATCTCGTACAGAGAGCGCGCCAGAGTCGACTCGCTGGGGACGAAGCCCGGCTCCTCGGCATTGGTGCTGTCGGAAAGCAGCAGGCGCACCCCCTGCCGGCCCAGCGCAGCGAACTCGGGCAGGTCGGTGGGGACGTCGTCTATCGGGGTGGGGTCGAGCTTGAAGTCCCCGCTGTGCACCACCAGCCCCTCAGGGGTGTCGAAGGCCACTCCGGCCCCCTGGGGGATGCTGTGGGAGACGGGAACCAGCATGAAGCGGAACGGCCCATGGCGTACCCACTCTTTGGGCGCCACCGGGCGCAGGTCGGCCTGCAGGCCCGCCTCCTCCACCCGGCTGCGGGCCAACTCGATGGTCAGCGGCGTCCCGTACACCGGCACCGGCGCCGCGGCAAGCAGGTAGGCCAGCGCCCCCACGTGGTCCTCGTGCCCGTGCGTGAGGACCACGCACTCCAGGTCGCCGCGCCGCGCCACCACCGAGGTGAAGTCGGGGAGCACCAGGTCTACCCCGAGCATGCCCTCCTCGGGGAACATCAGTCCGGCGTCGATGAGGGCCAGCCGCCCCTCCACCTCCAGAGAGGTGCAGTTGCGCCCCACGTCGCCGAGACCCCCCAGGAACGCCAGGGAGACGCTCATGCCTGCTGGGCCGTCGCCAGGGCCTCGCCGACGGCGGCCACCGTGGCGGCGGCGGCGCGCACCAGGGGCAGGCGGGGATCGCCCACCGGGGCCCACAACTCGTCCATCGCCGCCTTTACCGGCATGGGGTTCGGCTCCAGGAACAGGGCCCGACACAGCGGAGCCAGCGCCAGATGCAGGCGACGGGCCTCGTCGAGGCGCCCGGCGACGGCGGCCTCCACCAGGCGCTTCACCTCGAGGCCGGCGAGGTGCGCCGCCACCGACACCAGCCCCACGCCCCCCACCGCCAAGATGGGCAGGGTGTTGACATCGTCCCCGGAGTAGACGGCCAAGGCGTCGCCCACTGCTCCCACCGTCTCTGTAGTGAAGGCCAGGTCCCCCACGGCGTCTTTGACCGCCACGATGCCGGGGTGGGCTGCCAGGCGCGCCAGGGTGCCCACCTCGATCCGGCGCCCGGTGCGAGCCGGGATGTTGTAGAGCATCACCGGCAGCCCGGCGGCCCCGGCCATCGCCGCGAAGTGCGCCACCAGGCCTTCTTGGGTAGGCCGGTTGTAGTAAGGGGTCACCGCCAGCACCCCGTGGCAGCCCACTTCCTCGGCGCGCCGGGTCAAGTGGACCGAGTGGGCGGTGTCGTAGGTGCCGGTGCCGGCCACCACCCGCGCCCGGCGGCCCACCGCCTCAACGACGGTGCGAAAGAGCGCCACTCTCTCGTCGTCGGACAGGGTGGGCGCCTCGCCGGTGGTCCCGGCGACGACGATCCCGTCGCTGCCCGAGTCCACCAGGTGGTGGGCCAGTTCCCAGACCCGGCCGTGGTCCACCGTCCCGTCCGGCCCGAACGGGGTGATCATCGCGGTCAGCAGGCGACCGAAGGGGGCGTCCAGAGCTCCTCCCGTCTCGACACCGCCGGACGGTAGCATCGGCCGCCGGGGTGTTCCGGCGGGAATGCCATGCCGACCCGATCCGTTGTGAGGATGCGATGGTGGTCAAGGACGTCGATCAACAGGCCTTCGGCCTCGAGGTGCTGCAGCGCAGCCACGAGGTCCCCGTCGTGGTGGACTTCTGGGCTGCCTGGTGCGGCCCCTGCAAGGTGCTCGGCCCGATCCTCGAGAAGGTCGCCGAGAACCACGAGGGTGCCCTCGAACTGGTGAAGGTCGACGTGGACCGCAACCCCGCCCTCGCCTCCCAATTCGGGGTGCAGGGCATCCCCACCGTGCTCGCCTTCAAGGATGGGCGCCCCGTGGCCCGCTTCACCGGCGCCCTCCCCGAGAGCGAGGTGCGCCGCTGGGTGACCACCCTCCTCCCCACCGAGATCGACCACTGGGTGGACCAGACCCGCGACGCCGTCCTCGACGGGGACGAGTCCCGGGCCGAGGCCCTGTTCCGGCGCGTGCTCGACCAAGTGGCCGACCACCCCGACGCCGGCACCGGCCTGGCGGCCCTGCTCATCGCCCGCGGAGACACCGCCGGGGCGCTGATCCTGCTGGGCAAGCTGGCACGCTCTGCCGAGGTGGAGCGCCTCGAGGCGGCGGCTCGCCTCGCCGCGGCGCAGGGTGGCGACCTGCATGCCCTCGAGTCCCGGCTCGCGGCCGATCCGGCGGATCACCGCGCCCGCATCGAATTGGGCAGGGCCCTCGCCGCCCACCACGAGTACGAGCCCGGCCTCGATCACCTGCTTGCCGTGGTCAAGGCGGGCGGGGAGCCACGGGAAGCGGCCCGGCAAGCCATGGTGGATGTCTTCGGGGTGCTCGGCGTGGCCCACCCCCTCACCGTCTCCTACCGCCGGGCCCTGGCCAGCGCCCTCTACTGACGGGCGGCGCCCTCAGCGGAGCAGCGTCTCCAGCCCGACCGCCACCGGATTCGGCAGCGCCACCACCCCCCGCACCGCCAGCAGCACCCCGGGCAGGAAGGCCGTCCGGTCGGTGGTGTCGTGGCGAATGGTGAGGGTCTCGCCCGGCGAGCCCAGGATCACCTCCTGGTGGGCAAGCAGGCCCGGGAGGCGCACGGCGTGGATCCGCACCCCCCCGGATCCGGCGCCCCGCGCCCCGGGGAGGGTCTCGGCCGACTCCACGGCTCGCTCTTGCCTTCCCCCCGCGGCCGCCATCCCGGCGGCGGTCGCCAGGGCAGTACCCGAAGGGGCATCGACCTTGTGGTCGTGGTGCAACTCGACGATCTCGGCGGCCGCGAAGTGGGGGGCGGCGGCGGCGGCGAAGCGCATCATGAGCACGGCCCCGATGGAGAAGTTGGGTACCACCAGGCAGTTGGGCGGCCCGCTCCCCCACTGCTCCCGCAAGGCGGCAACACGAGCCGCGTCGAAGCCCGAGGTGCCCACCACCACGTGGATGCCGAGACTGCGCCACCGCGCCAGGTTCTCCATGACCACCCCGGGGAGAGTGAACTCCACGACGACCTCGGCCACGGCCAGGGACACCGGGTCGGCGGACAGGGCGATGCCGGCGACCACCAGACCGGCTCCGTTGGGGTCGTAGCCCGCCACGAACTCCATGTCGGGCGCGCCGGCGACTGCCTCGGCCACCAGCCGGCCCATGCGCCCCGCCGTCCCGGAGACGCCGACCCTGGTCATCGCACAAACGCCTCGAGTTCGGGAACCCGGAACGGCCCCACCGCCCCCAGCACCCGGGGCGAGGAGAACACCTCTTGCGCTACCTCGTGCACCCCGGCCAGGGTCACTCCTTCGATGGCCGCCACCGTCTCGTCCAGGGAGAGGTGGCGCACCTCAGTGAGTTCGTGGCGGCCGAGGCGGATCATGCGGCTGTTGGTCTCCTCCATGGACAGGGCCAGCGAGCCCTTCATGTTCCCCTTGGCCCGCTCCAGTTCGTCCGTGGTGACCCCGTCGGCGGAGAGGCCGGCCAGGCCCTCCCGGATGAGCTCGAGCACCTGGGCCGCCTGGTGCGGAGTGGTCCCCGCGTAGATGCCGTACGCGCCCGAGTCGGCGTAGGGCATGCGGAAGGAGTACACGGCGTAGGCCAGGCCCCTCTCCTCGCGGATCTCCCGGAAGAGCCGCGACGACATCCCGGCGCCGAGAATGTGGTTGAGCAGGCCGAAGGCGAAGCGGCGCTCGTCGCCGCGGGTCAGGGCCTCCCCCCCGAAGACCAGATGGGCCTGCTCGGTCTCCCGAGTCTTCACCTCGACCCGGGGCACCACAGCCGCCTCCCGGAGTTCGTGCCCTTCCGGCGCGCCCTGCCAATCGCCGAAGTGGTGCCCGGCCAGTTCCACTACTCGCTCGTGCTCCACATGCCCGGCGGCGGCCAGGACCACCGCCGGGGGCCGGTAGCGCCGCCCCCAGTAGGAGTCGATCACCTCGCGGCCCATGCCGGTGATCGACTCCTTGGTGCCCAGCACCGGCAGGGCGAGGGCGTGCTCTCCCCACAGGGCCCGGGCGAACTGGTCGTGGGCCACGTCGGCGGGGTCGTCCTCATTCATGTTGATCTCTTCGAGGACGACGTTTGCCTCGGCCGCGATGTCCTCGGGGCGAAAGGCGGGGCGCAGCAGCATCTCGGCGAGCAGGTCCATGCCCATGGGCAGGTCGTCGTCGCGCAGTTGCGCCCAGAAGCAGGTGTACTCCTTGGAGGTGAAGGCGTTGGAGCGGGCCCCGACGGCGTCGAAGGCCTGGGCGATGTCCTGGGCGGTGAGGCGCTCCGACCCCTTGAAGAGCAGGTGCTCCAGGAAGTGGGAGCAGCCGGCCTCGGCGATTGCCTCGTCGCGGCTCCCGGTGTCCACCCAGCACCCTACCGCCACCGAGCGCACTGCCGGCATGGTCTCACTGATGACCCGTAGGCCGTTGGGCAGGGTGGTGAGACGGTGGTCCATGGGCGCCTGATGTTAGGGCCCCCCTGTGCAGGGGCCCGGCCCATCGGCCGCCCCGGCCCGGCAACCACGAAGCCCGGGCGCTTGTGAGGAGAGCCGTGAAACGGTGGATTGCCCCCTTCGCCACCGTGATTGCCGTACTCGTCGGCTGTGGGGTCGACGCCCCCGCAGAGCCCACCACCACGGCCGCGGCGGCCTCCACCACCACCCAGGGCACCACCTCGACCGCCGGCACACCCACCATGGACACCCCCACCACCATTCCGGCCGGCCCCGACGCGGTCCCCTTCACCACCGCCGCCAGCCCCGACATCGAACGGACCGACCTCCGGTCGGGCCCCGCGCGGGTGCTCCTGGCCCACATGCACCCGGCCGACTTGACCTCCTGGTTAGAGTCGACCGCCGTCCTCGAGGATGCGGGCTACACGGCCCCGGCCTACAACAACCGCGGGTACGGCGGCTCAGAAGGCGGCCGGGACCTGGTCGGCGCGGGCGCCGACGCTCGGGCTGCCGCCGCCTTCGCTCGCTCCCGTGGCGCCGGAGCGGTCCTCTTCTTCGCGGTTTCCAGGACCGAAGCCGTCGCCCTGTTCCCGGGGGCCGCGGAGGATCTGGCCGGCATCGCCTCCCTCCCGGGCGTCCCCGCCTGGGATAACACCCGGCACACCTGAGAGGACCCGGTCCCGAGTCGCAAGCGAGGCGCCACGACGGGGCGTCCCTTCGCGGCTTCTACACTCCGCCGATCTTGCCCGCCGACCAGAGCATGGAGCCCCGGTATGCCGCCGATCCTGGCGTATCTCCTCTCCTGGTTCCTGCTCCTCGGCGCGCCTGCCGCCGCGGCTGAGTCCATCGGCGGCACTCTGCAGCAGGGAGGGCCGGCGGGCGAGCCCGTCCCCGGCGTGGTGCTCACCGTGTCCGACGCCGCCGGCTTCACCGGGACCGCCACGAGTGCCGCGGACGGATCGTGGATGGTCTCGTTGCCCGGGCCGGGCACCTACCGAGTGGCGCTCAACACCGCCTCCCTCCCCGAGGGCGCGGCTCTGCGCAACCCCGATCGCGCCGTGCTGGAGGGCGTCGAGGTGCGCTCCGGCCAGCACAAGTCGGTGGTCTTCGCCCTCGGCGAACGGGAGACCGACCGGGCGGGAGCGGTCACCCGCCTGCTCAACCTCGCCGCCAAGGGCCTCACTTACGGCGCCATCGTGGCCCTGGCGTCCGTGGGCCTGTCGCTGATATTCGGGGTGACCGGCATGGTCAACTTCGCCCACGGCGAACTGGTCACCTTCGGCGCGGTGGTGGCCTGGTTCTTCAACGCCTCGCGGGCGGGTCCCGGCCTCCACTTGCTTTGGGCCATCGTCCCCACCCTCGCCCTCGCCGGGCTGCTGGGCGCCGGACTGGAGCGCTCCCTCTTCCGCCCCCTGCGACGCCGTCGCACGGGGAATGTCGCTCTGATAGTGGTCTCCATCGGCCTCTCCCTCCTGGTGCGTCACATCTACCTCCTCTTCCTGGGAGGGGCTCCCCACACCTATACGCAGTTCGCCCTGCAGTCACAGCAGTCATACGGCCCCATATCACTACCCGCCAAGGACGCGGCAATCGTGCTGGCCTCCCTGGCCGTACTCGGAGCGTTCGGCCTCATGCTCCGCCACACGCGACTGGGCACATCCATGCGAGCCGTCGCCGACAACAAGGACCTGGCGGAGGCCTCCGGCATCGACGTGAACCGGGTGATCCTCTACACCTGGGCGTTGGGGGCGGCGCTGGCCGGCCTGGGCGGCGTCTTCCTGGGGATCACCCAGACGGTGCAGTGGGACATGGGCTTCGTACTACTGCTCACCATGTTCGCCGCGGTCGTCCTGGGCGGCATCGGCACGGCCTACGGAGCGGCGGTGGGAGGCCTCATCATCGGCGTGGCCACCGAGACCAGCACCTTCTGGCTCCCCGTGGAGTTCAAGGTGGTGGTCGCCCTCGGAATCCTCATCCTCGTGCTCATGGTGAGGCCGCAGGGCCTATTCGGGGTGAAGGAGCGGATCGGATGATCCGGCGGCACCTTGGGGGCGCGGCATGGACATCGTGAAGGTCCTCACCGACTCACTGCGCGCCGCCGTGGGCGTCCCCGCCGCTGCCTACGCCCTGGCCGCGGTGGGTCTGAACGTGCACTTCGGCTACACCGGCCTGCTCAACTTCGGGCACGTGGGGTTCATGATGGTGGGGGCGTACGGGACCGCCGTCACCGTCGACCGGGGAGGGCCCTTATGGCTGGGACTGATCGTGGGAATCGGCGCCGCGGTGCTCCTCGGCCTGCTGCTCGGGATTCCCACCCTCCGCCTGCGAGCCGACTACTTGGCCATCGTCACGATCGCCACCGCCGAGATCCTCCGCCTGGTGGCCCGCAGCAACGCCCTCGAGCCACTGACCAAAGGCGTCTTCGGGATCCAGCAGTTCGCCGACCCCTTCTACGAACTGAATCCCATCCCGCCGGGCCGTTACGGCTTCGGGACTTTCAACTTCAGCCACCGCCAACTCTGGGTCATCCTGGTCGGCTGGCTGGCAGTGGCGGCGGTCCTCCTCCTGCTCACCGTCCTGATGCGCAGCCCCTGGGGCCGGGTGCTGAAAGCGATCCGGGAGGACGAGGATGCCGCCCGCTCGCTGGGCAAGAACGTCTTCGCCTACAAGATTCAGAGCCTGGTCCTGGGCGGGGTCATCGGGTCCTTCGCCGGGATGCTGCTGGCCATCGACACCCAGGCGGTGAACCCGGACACCTTCATCTCCATCCTCACCTTCTTCGCCTACACCGTGCTCATCCTGGGCGGCCCGGGGCGCATCCTGGCCCCGGTGCTCGGCGCAGTGATCTTCTGGTTCCTCCTCCAGTTCACCGACGGGCTGCTACGCGAAGCACTGAGTGCCGGCTGGCTGGGAACCGTCATCGAGGGCAGCGACATCGCCGCCATCCGCTTCGGTCTGGTGGGCCTCGGCTTGATGCTCCTCATGATCCTGCGGCCCCAGGGGATCCTCGGGAACCGGGAGGAGCTGCTGAGCGATGAGCGCTGAACGCCACCCCGGTCTCGTCGCCGTCGCCCCCCGGCCCGGGGTGGCCAAGCCCGACCCCATCCTGGTGGTCGAGCGAGCCCGGCGAGACTTCGGGGGCCTGCGGGCGGTGGCCGTGGACCATCTCGAGGTGGAGCGGGGGACGATCACCGCCCTCATCGGCCCCAACGGCGCCGGCAAGACCACCCTGTTCAACCTGCTCACCGGGTTCGACCGGGCCGACGCCGGCTCCTGGTCCTTCGACGGGAAGCCGTTCCAGGGCCGGCGGGCCCACCAGGTCGCCCGCGCCGGGATGGTGCGCACCTTCCAGCTGACAAAAGCGCTGTCCCGGCTCACCCTGCTCGACAACATGCTGCTGGCGGCACCCGCTCAGCGAGGGGAACGGCTTCTCGGCGCCCTCCTCTCCGCGTGGCGCCCCCAGGAGGAGCGCAACCGGCAGGAGGCCGAGGCCCTGCTGGAGCGCTTCGGGCTGGCCGCGATGCGCCACCGGTTTGCCGGCACCCTGTCGGGAGGGCAACGCAAGCTCCTCGAGATGGCCCGGGCCCTCATGGCCCGGCCCCGTCTTCTCATGCTCGACGAGCCCATGGCGGGGGTCAACCCGGCCCTGCGGCAGTCCCTGCTCGACCATATCGATGAGGTGAGGCGAGGCGGCGCCACCGTGGTCTTCATCGAACACGACATGGATGTGGTCATGGGCATCAGCGACTGGGTGATCGTCATGTCCGAGGGCCGGGTCATCGCCGAGGGGCCACCTGCGGCGGTCGGCGCCGACCCCGAGGTGATCGACGCCTACCTGGGGCGCCGGCACGGAAAGGCGGTGGAGGGATGAGCGATCGCCCCGGCCCCTTGCTCGAGGCCGCCGGCCTGGTGGCCGGCTACCTGCCCGAGGTGGACATCCTCAACGGCTGCGACCTCCGTCTCGAGTCTGGCGAGATCGTCGGCATCATCGGTCCGAACGGCGCGGGCAAGTCGACCCTGGTGAAGGCGCTGTTCGGGCTACTCGCCATCCGCAAGGGCCGGGTGAGCCTCCGCGGCGAGGACATCACCGGCCTGCCCGCCCACGAACTGGTGCGGCGGGGCGTGTCCTACGTGCCCCAGCGCAACAATGTGTTCCCCCGGCTCACCGTGCAGGAGCACCTGCTCGTGGGAGCTCGGCTGAAGCCGGCGACGTTCCAGGCGCGCTCCGAGTCGGTCCTGGCCCTCTTCCCCCACCTCGCCGACCGCCTCGCTCAGCGGGCGGGGCTGCTCTCGGGGGGGGAGCGCCAGATGGTGGCCATGGCCCGGGCGCTCATGATGGACCCCTCTGTTCTGCTCCTCGACGAGCCCTCGGCCGGGCTCTCCCCGGCCAATCAGGACGAGGTCTTCGCCCGCATCGACGAGGTCAACCGCGCCGGCGTCTCGGTGGTGATGGTCGAGCAGAACGCCCGTCGCTGCCTGCAGACCTGTCACCGTGGCTACGTGCTCGACCAGGGCACCAACGCCTACACCGGCACCGGCCGCAGCCTCTTGGAGGATCCTCGGGTGGTGGAGCTGTACCTGGGAACTCTGGCACGCGTCGACTGACGCGGGGAGGCCGGCCCGCAGGCCGGCCTCCCCTCTTGGGCCGAACGCCCGGTCAGCCGACCGTGACCGTATCGTCCACGATGATCGCACCCTGGTCGTCGAAGTGCCACACGTCGTAGAAGCCGGCCCCGGGCTCGCCGGCGTCGACGAAGTTGAGCTCCCCGGAGGCGCCGTCGTAGTCGATGTCGGCGCCCGCCTCGATGAGGGCCAGGCAGTCGGCGT
Organism: Actinomycetota bacterium; assembly: GCA_043810615.1. Classification (GTDB taxonomy): domain Bacteria; phylum Actinomycetota; class Acidimicrobiia; order Spongiisociales; family UBA11373; genus VGBK01. The sequence continues at coordinate 39,932 of JBDROA010000107.1, forward strand.
AGTTGTCGCACTTCTCGCCGTCCTTGGTGACTCCGTTCACCGAGTTCACCCATACGGTGGGATCGTCGGTCCCCGCCGTCTGGGCAGCCAGGGCGAAGATCACCGGGCAGTCATAGGCGTAGGCGGCGAAGATCGTGTCCGCGTCCGGAGCGAACTCGGCGAAAGCGGAGAGGAACCAGGCGGCTCCTCCGGGAGGAGCGGCCGAGGGAGCGGTTCCCTTGACTCCGTCGAGCACACCCGGGTTGGCCGGGTCGACCTTGGTGGGCAGGTCGCTGCCCTGCAAGCCGTCCGTCAGGTAGATCTGCAGGTCGGCCGGACCTATCCCCTGCTCGATCATGGCCTGCAGCACCAGGCTCCCCGTGTCGGGGAAGGCGATCACCACGACGGCCTCCGGCCCGGCGTCGACGAGCTGCTGCACGTCGGCGTCGAACACGGTCCCGTTGGGGTCGTAGGCCACGTTGGCCACCACGGTGGCCCCGTTCACCTCCAGCTGCGCCACGAGCGTGTCGGCGAAGCCCTGCCCGTAGGCGTCGTTCAGGGCGATGATGGCCACGTCGCTGTAGCCGTCGGCGGTAACCAGGTCCCCCAGCGCCTGGCCCTGCAGGGCATCCGGCGGTGCGGTGCGGATGTAGTAGCCGCCGTTGTCGTCGTACGTCGTGAACACCGATCCGGTGTTCGACGGGGAGCACATCACCGTCTGTGCCCCGGTGATCTTGTCGATCACCGACAGGCTGATCCTCGAACTGGCGGGGCCGACGATGGCGTCCACGCCGGCGGCCAGGTGTCCATCGGCGGCAGCGTTAGCGATGTCCTCGTTGGTGCCGCTGTCGCCCACGCTCAACTCCACCGGCATGCCGAGCACGCCACCGGCAGCGTTGATGTCCCGCACGGCCATGTTCGTGGCGCCGATCATCGGCGGTCCCAGCACGGCCAGGTCGCCGGTCTCCGGCAGGATGGTCCCGATCTCGAGAACCCCATCGGCTCGCCCGGCGCCGCTGGTCGTGGTCGCTTCGGAGGTAGTCGTGGCGGCCGTAGTGGTCGTGGCTGCCGTGGTTGTAGTCCCGGGCGGGGCCGTGGTGCTCGAACCGGCATCGTCGTCGCCGCAGGCCGCGGCCACCAGTGCGAGCGCCAGCAGGGCAGCGCCCAGGTGCATGATTCGCTTGTTCACCATGGGTCGTCTCTCCTATGGCGGTGGGTCGGGTTATCCGGCCCACGATTGCGGCATGATAGTCGCGGGCATGTGAACCTCGGAAATCCTTCACGTTCAGTTTCTCCAGAGAACAGCGGATTGGAGAGAGACGGCGCCGTGGGACAATGAGGGGCTATGCCACGGCGTGAAGCCTCAGTGCTCACCGAGATCCTGCCCCCCGAGGAGCGGGCGATCGAAACCGTGGTCGCCCGCTACCAGCGGGTGGCCCCGGCGGTCACCCGTTTCGCTCGCTCCCTGTCGGGGGACGATCACCTCCGCCTGCGTCTCGGCTCCCAGGCCTCGGCCTCTCCCGAGGAGATCGTCCTCGACCCGGGAGTGTTCCAGGCGGCATATGCCCGCCAGGCCCCGGTCACCCCCGCCGAGGTGGCCCTCGCCTCGGCCCTGCACGAGGTGGTGCACCTGGTGGTGACCGGCTTCGAAGAGCGGCGCCCGGTGCCCCCCGGCTGGTTCTCCGACGGCGCCGACCGGCCGTCCGAGGACCCGGTGCCACTGCTCGACGCCCTCTCCCGTGCCGGCGGAGAGCCGGCCGAGGCGATGTTCTTCGCCGTCGAGGACGCCCGCCAGGAGGCTCGCGGCATGGGCGCCTACCCGGGCGCCCGCTCGGTGCTCGCCGACCTCTACGCCAGCGCCGTCCCCGGGGCCATGGGGCGCTCCCGCCCTATGGGCCAGTTCGCCCTGGCCTGTTTCCTCGTCGTAGGCGGCTATCAAACGGCGGAGGGCCTCCAATCGCGCACCACCCCGCGGGTGGCGGTGGCCCTGGGCGACGCCGCAGCCGCCCTCGCCGGCGCCGCCGCCGCCCCCGGGCCCTGGGAAGCCGCCTCCGCCGCCTTGGAGCTGCTGGCCGTGGCCCGCGACCACGGGCTCCTCACCGAAGCCTCCCCGGCCGAGCCTCAGGCGCGGCGCCGGGCCCGCCAGTCGGCCGAGAGCCAGGAGATCACTTCCGGGGTCGACGCCGTGCGCCTGATCACCCCCATCCTGAAGGACCCCGAGACCTACGAGCAGACCCGCGGCGCTCCTGCCGCCGCCGAGGCCCTCCAGGGTCGCCCCGACCGGGCCCAGCAGGGCGCCGACCCGGCCACCGACCAGATCCTGCGGGTCGGCGAAGCTCCTCAGGTGCACCTGCCCACCGGCCAGAGCGGACGGTTGATCGTGTCCCCTCTCCCCGATCGATTCCGCCGCTTCGCCCTGCCGGGCCGGGAGGCGCTCGAAGCCGCCGCCCGGACCTGGGGGGTGGGGCAGCGCCACATCTCCGGCGAGCTCTACCCCCTCTTCGCCGCCAACCAGCGCCGCGGCCTGCGTTCCGGCTACGACGCCGGCGACCTGTCGCCGTATGCCGCCCTCTTCCTGGGGGCCGGCCTCTACCAGCGCATGTTCGAGCGCCGCGACCTCCCCACCCGCCGCGCTTACGCGGTGAGCTTGCTGGTGGACGGCTCCGCCAGCATGCTCCAGCCCCGTCCGCTCCCCGGCCAGCTGCGGGCTCCCTGGCCCATGGCGGCGGCCACCCTGGGAGCCTGGTCGCTGGCCCGGCTCTGCGACGAACTGCAGGTGGAGTTCGAGGTGGCGCTCTTCAACCGGGCCTTCGCCGCCCGGCCGGACGACACCGAAGCCACCTTCGTCGAGCGGGCCCATCAGACCAAGGGGGCCCTCCGCCGCAGCCAGGGGAGCCACGCCGACCGCCTCACTCGCACCGTCAACCACTACCTGGTCAAGGCGTTCGACGACCGCTGGCAGGAGGCCGAGGACCAGCTCGCCGGCCTATTCTGGACGGCGGCACACCCTGCCGAGGCGGCGGTGGCCGCCCGCCGCGACCCGCGGCAGACTCCCCCGGTCTCGATGTTCGAGAAGGCCGCCAATGTAGACGAGTTCAACGTGGTCCACGCCGCGCAGCGCCTCGGCCGGCGCAACACCCAGGTGCGCCTGCTGGTGACCCTGGCCGACGGCATGACCCGGGGATCGGTGGAGGCCCTCTCCGCCGCCGTCGACGACGCCGAAGCGGGGGGGGCGGTGGTGCTGGGCATCGGCATCGGGGACGACACGGTGGCCGCCGCCTACTCCCGCCATCGGGTGGTGGAGCGCCCCGACGCCCTGGCCCAGGCCATGGTGGACGGGGTGCGGGCGGCGCTGCGCCGCAGCATCGCCCTTTCCGGCGGCACCACGTGGTGGGCCCACGAAAGCCGCCTCTACGATGAGCCCGCGCCGAGGAGGGCCCGTGGCTGAGAAGATCGCCTTCGTCGATCCCACCGGGGAAGGACCCCCCGTTCGCCTCGCCGCCGCCATCTTGCCGCCGGGCCTCGCCGACGGCGAGCAGCGCGCCGGGAAGATCCCGCGCCCCGACCCCTGCTACGTGGACCTGGGGATGCTCTATAAGCTGGCCCGCCTGGAGCAAGTGCGGCGTGAGCGAGTCACCGACACCCCCCTCCACGTGGCGCTTCGCGGCCACATGGGGACCGGCAAGGACCACGACCTCGAGCAGTTCGCCGCCCTTCTCCACATGCCGTACTACCGCATCCCGCTGACCGGCGAGGTCCGCGACATCACGCTGATCGGCTCGGTCAAGCTCCACGGCGACGGCCGGGGCGGCACCGAGAGCCGCTGGGAGGACGGCGACATCACCCGGGCGCTACGCGGCCCGGCTCTCATCAACATGTCGGAACTGAACGCCGCCGGGGCGGAGACCCTGTTCGCCCTCCACGGCCTGCTCGACCGCTATCAGGCCCTCGACCTGCCCACCGGGGAGACCGTGCGCCTGCGCCCCGATATCCGCCTCTTCGGCACGCTCAACCCTACCGACCTGCGCGACTACGCCGGCACCCAGACGCTCAACAAGGCCTTCGCCGACCGCTGGGTCATCTGGGAAAAGCGCTTCCCCACCGCCGAGCAGATCGAGGCGATGCTCACCCGGCGCTACCCGGCCCTCCGGCCCCCCTTCGTCGCCACCATCGCCCGCCTGGCCGCCGAGGTGAACGAGTCGTTCACCGCCCCCGATGCCCGTACCCGGGTGAGTACCCCCATGAGCTTGCGCACCGTGCTCGACCGCCTCCCGGCGGGCTTGTGGATGTACGCCGAAGCCACCGACCCGCTGCGCCGTGCCTGGGAGGAGTTCGTCCTCCAGCACATCGACTCCTACGACCTGGACCACTACGAGACGGTATGGAGCGCCGTGGCCCGGCGCGGGCCGGCCGGCACGCCGTTCGGATAGGGCTGACGCCGCCCGGGCCCGCCGTTCGGGCTACCCGTGGGCCAGATCCCCCCGATCCCTCATGTCCTCCAGGGCCGAGCGTAGGGTCCATCGCGGCGTCCAACCGAGTTGCTCCTCCGCACGCCGGCAGTCCATGAAGGCCACCGACTGATCCTCCCGTCGCGAACGGTCGAAACGCAAGCCGCCTGGATTGGCATGGACGGCGTTTACGGTGGCCGCCACCTCCCGAAAGGCGTGCGGCCGCCCGGAGCCGATGTTGAGCGCTCCTCCCGGGGCACTCGGATCCAGGGCGGCGACCACCGCCCGGGCGGCGTCGCGCACGTAGAGCAGGTCCCGGCCCCCGCCTCCCTCCCCCCAAAGCACCAGGGGCTCGCCGCGCCGGGCGCGATCGAGGAAAGTCGCCAGCATCCGGTCCCTCGCCGTCTCGTCGCCGGCCCCGACCAGGCTGGCCAGGCGCAAAGACACGGCCCGCCCTCCGGTGGCCGCGCCCCACTGCCGCCCCAGATGCTCGGTGGCCAGCTTGCTCAGGCCGTAGGCGCTCGCCGGGAGAGCCTCCTGGGACTCGGCGAAGGGAAGGTCGTTGCCCGCCGAGTACACCGAGATCGACGACGCCAGGCACGCGACCTCCACCCCGGCGGCGGCGGCGCACCGCAGCACCCGCTCGGTCAGCACCAGGTTCGGCTCCACGAAGGGGACCAGGCCCTCCTCAACGGCAGCCCCCCGTCGGCCGGCCAGGTGCACCACCGCGCCGCACCCTTCCAACGCCTCCCGCAGGTCGTCTCCCTCGTATGCCGTGGCCCGGCATCCGGCTCCGCTCCCGACCCGCTCTGCCAGGCGGGCCGCGGCGCGCCCCAGGGCGAGCACCTCATGGCCTTGCTCCGCCAGGAGGGGCACCGTCGCCCGTCCCAGCAAGCCCGCAGCCCCGGTGACGGCGACCCGCATCTCAGGCCCCCGCTACCAGGCAGTAGCCCACCGTCTCCAGGAGGCCGTTCACCGGCCGCACGACTTCTCCGTCGTGGTAGTGGTAGCCCCAGGCGACGGCCCCGTCCGGAACCCCATCTTCCACCTCGCGCAGCACCGTTCCCGGAGGTCGATGCCGCATCAGGAGCGACATGGGACGCGTCGGCCCTTCTCCCTCCAGGTCCGGGGACCGGCCTTCCAGGAGCGCCGCCGTCGCCGCCAGCAGGTCGATCCCCGTGACGCCGAGCACCAGGCGCCACAGGTGGCATCCGTCGAGCCGCGGGCTCACTTCGAGGAGGCGCGGGCCCCCGGAGGTCAACTTCAATTGGGCGTACACCGGGCCCTGCCGGATGCCGAGAGCCGAGATCACCTGCCCCAGCAGGCTCCGTACGGCGGCCACCTCACCGCAAGAGGCCGCCTGCGATGGCAGGACGTGCGCCCGGGGCAGCCCTCCCGGGTAGCCCTCCAGCACCAGGCGGTCGGACACCCGGCACACCGCCACCCGGCCCTCCAGCACGAAGGCGTTGACCGACACCTCCGGGCCCTCGAGCCACTCCTCGACGATGGCCTCGCCTCCGAAGGAACACGAGAGAACGCGCTGCAGGCCGGCGGCCACCTCCTCCCGGGACCCGGCCACGAACACCCCGCGCTGACCGGCAGAGTCGGCCGGCTTCACCACCGCCGGGTACCGGTCCCAGCCGTCGAGATCAACCAGGGAGCGGATTCGGGCGAAGGCCACCGGGCTGAGGTCGCGCTCCGCCAGGAAGCGCCGCAGACTCGGCTTGTGGCGCGCCAGGCGGGCCGCTTCCGGGGTGAACCACTCATCCGCCCCGAGGCGCCGGCGGGCACGGGCCACCGTCTCCATGGGCAGTTCCATCCCACAGGAGTACACCGCCTGCACCCCGCACCGGCGCGCCAGGCCGGTCACACCGTCGTGGTCGCGCACGTCCACGATCTCGAAGTGGTCGAACTCCTCCAGCCCGGGCCCTTCGGCGCGGTAGGAACATCCGGCCAAACCCACCAGCCGCCGGCCTTCAGATGGCGCAGGAAGTCGGCCTGGACGCCTCCCAGGCCGACCAAGAGGGCACGCACGAAGCCCCAGCGTAGCCGCCGGGCCCAGGGGCAATCCCCCGGGGCTCAGATCCCCGAACCGTCGCTTTGGGCCTCCTCCGGTGGGCACGGCGAGGCCGACCCGTTGATGCGCCCTTCGAGCTCCGCCACCCGGTCGACGAGCACCTCGAGGACCGCCACGGCGTGGTCCCCCTTGCTCTCCGCCAGGTCGAGGGCGGGATGCGGCTCGCCGCCCTGTTCGATGACCCGCCCGGCCAGGCCCACCACGGTGGCCCCGGCGGGCACATCCCGCACGACTACAGCGCCGGCGCCGACCCGGGCTCTCTCCCCCACCGTCACGGCTCCCAGGATGATGGCGCCCGCCCCCACCACCACCCCGTCCATGAGCGTGGGGTGGCGCTTCACCCGGTGGAGGCTGGTCCCCCCCAGGGTCACCCCCTGGTACAGGGTCACGTCGTCTCCGATCTCGGCGGTCTCGCCGATGACGATCCCCATGCCGTGGTCGATGACCAGCCGGCGGCCGATGGCGGCCCCGGGATGGATCTCGATCCCGGTCACCGCCCGGCCCAGGTGGCTCAGGAGCCGGGCGGCGAACCGCCGATTCGCCCGCCACAGCCGGTGGGCCAGGCGGTGGACGACTAGGGCGTGCAGGCCCGGGTACAGAAACACCACCTCCAGAGTCGAGCGGGCCGCCGGGTCACGCTCCCGCACCGCCCGCACGTCCTCGGCCAGACGGCGCAGCGGGTGCAGCCCGAAAGCCCGGGGAGCAGCGGTGGGGTCGGTGGTCACGTCGTGGCCTCCGGCTCCTCGATGAGGGCGGTGGACAGGTAGCGCTCCCCGGTGTCGGGCAGGATCACCACCGCCAGCTTGCCGGCATTCTCCCGCCGCCCGCCCACCTGGAGGGCGGCGTGCACAGCGGCGCCGCAGGAGATCCCCCCGGGGATGCCTTCGGTGCGGGCGAGGAGCCGGGCGGCGCGGAAGGCGTCTTCGTCGGAAACCACAACGACCTCGTCGATCACGCTGCGGTCGAGCACCTCCGGCACGAAGCCCGCCCCGATGCCCTGGATCTGGTGCGGCCCCTTGGCCCCGCCCGTCAGCACCGGCGAGGCCGCCGGTTCCACGGCCACCACCTGCACCGACGGCCGCCGGGCTTTGAGCACCTGGCCGATGCCGGTGATCGTGCCCCCGGTGCCCACCCCCGCCACCACGATGTCCACCAGGCCGTCGGTGTCGGCCCAGATCTCCTCGGCGGTAGTGCGGCGATGGACCTCGGGGTTGGCCGGGTTGCGGAACTGCTCGAGCATCACCGCCCCCGGGATCCCGGCCACGATCTGCCCGGCTCGGGCGATGGCCCCGCCCATGCCGTCGAGTCCTGGGGTCAACACGAGTTCCGCCCCGAGCAGGCGCATCAAGCGCCGACGCTCGATGCTCGCCGTCTCCGGCATGGTCAGGATCAGGCGGTATCCCCGGGCCGCGGCGACAGCGGCCAGGGCGATGCCGGTGTTGCCGCTGGTCGGCTCCACCAGAGTGGCCCCGGCGGTGAGGCGGCCGTCCCGCTCGGCCGCCTCGACCATCGCCAGCCCGATGCGGTCCTTCACGCTCGACAGCGGGTTGAAGGACTCCACCTTGGCCACCAGCCGGGCCCCGCCGGGCGGAGCCAGGCGGGCCAGTTCGACCAGCGGGGTCCCCCCGATGGTCTGTGTGATGTCTTTGAAGATGCGGGCCATGTGCCTTCCCTCACAGAAGAAGGCCCGGGTCGGGGACCGCGGGCCTTGCCTCAGCAGAACCGGTGCGACTAGGTGAGCCGCCCTGGCCTGCCGGCAGTGGCCCCGGTGGGGCAGCAACAGCGGCAGCGGGACGACCCGTTCATACGTCGATCACGCTAGTACGACGGCCGGCGCTACACCCCATGGTCTCCCGCCGGAGGCCGCCCTACCCGGCGGCCGCCAGTTCCACCGCTTCGACGAGCGTGGCCGCCACCGGCACGCCCTTCGCCTGGAGGACCGCCCGCGGCTGCGAACCACCGTCGTAGAGCACGCAGCCCACCCCCGCCGCCCGGGCGGCATCGGCGTCGTCGGTGACGTCACCGATCACCGCGACGGACTCGCGCTGCACAACCTCCGGGAACAGGCGCATCAGCTGTTCGACGTGGCGGACCAGGTGGTTCCCCTTGGATGCCCCGGGCGGGCCGCGGTGGCCGTCCACCGCCAGCATGTAGTCCTCCAACTCGAAGTAGCGCACCGCGGGCACCAGTCGGTCGTGCCACCACATCGAGAGCACCGACTGGGTCCGGCCGCGGCGCGCCACCAGATCGACGGCGCTGCGGGCATCCACCGTCAGCCGGGCTTGATCGAGCAGTGCGTGGTAGGCGTCGTGGAAGTCACGGTCGATGGCGGCCATCTCCTCGGGGAGCACCGGCCGGCCGAGCAGGGACTCGTAGAACCGGTGTAGCGGACGCTCGTAGACCGCCCGGTAGCGGTCGGCGTCGATGGGCGGGGCCCCTACCACTCGCAGGGACACGTTGACCGAGGCCACGACGATCTCCAGGTCGTCGAACAGCGTGCCGTTCCAATCCCAGACCACGTGCCGCATGCCCCGGGGACTCTAGGACTACCGTCGGGCCTCGCAGGAGACTCCATGCCCCCTTACGAACTCGGTGACCCCACCCTCGACCGCCAGATCGCCCGCCTCGTCGCCGCCGCGGCGCCCGAGGGCGGAGGACTGCCCCCCGATGCCCATCTGGCCGAGGAGATCATCGTCACCGCCCTCCGCCTGTTGCGCGACCGGGCCGACCGGGCCGACCTCCGCCTCATCAACACCGCCTTGAAGGAGATGCGCTACGCCTTCATGGTCTTCTCCCGCTACCGCGGCGTGCGCAAGGCGGCCGTGTTCGGGTCGGCGCGCACCCCCGCCTCCGACCCCAACTACGCGCTGGCCGAGGCCCTGGCCGCCCACCTCGCCTGGGAGCGGGGGTGGATGGTGATGACGGGCGCCGGGCCGGGGATCATGGAGGCGGCCAACAAGGGGGCCGGCGAGCGCTCCTTCGGCATCAACATCCGCCTGCCGTTCGAGGATGACACCAACCCCTACATCCCTCCGGACCGGGTGATCAACTTCAAGTACTTCTTCCCCCGCAAGCTCACCTTCGTGAAGGAGTCGCACGCCTTCGTGCTATTCCCCGGGGGCTTCGGCACCCTCGACGAAACCCTGGAGACCCTCACCCTGATGCAGACGGGCAAGAGCGACCTGCACCCGGTGGTCCTCATGGAGGCCCCGGGAACCGGCTACTGGCAGGAGTGGCTGGACTTCGTGCGCAACACTCTGGTGCGCCAGGGGATGATCGCCGACGACGACCTGGCCCTGGTGCGCTTCACCCACGAGGTGGCCGAAGCGGGCGACGAAATCACCCGGTTCTACGCCAACTACCACTCCCAGCGCTACGTGGACGGGCATCTGGTGCTCCGCCTGCTCCACTCCCCCACCCCGGAGCAGGTGGCACTGCTCAACGACCTCTTCTCCGACATCTTGGTAGGCGGGGTGATCGAGGCCATAGCGGCCACGCCCACCGAGGCGGAAGACGGCGATCACCCCGACCTGCCCCGCCTGCGCCTCCCCTTCAACCGCCGCAGCCTGGGCCGGCTGCGGGCCCTGATCGACCACCTGAACTCCCTGGCCCCCTAACCAGGGTTTGCCACGGCGAGTAGCCTTGTGCCCATGCGGGAGATCCTCGCCGACCTCGTTGCCGAGCAGCAGGCCCTCGACCAGATGCTGCAGCGCGCCCCCGACCGCGACTGGAAGCGGGATACCCCGGCCGACGGTTGGTCGGTGCAGGACACCATCAGCCACCTCGCCGCCACCGAAGAGCGGGCCTTGCGGGCGCTCACCGGCGACTCCCGCCTCCAGGCCGAGGTCGACGCTGCCGGGGGCATCGACGCCTACAACGCTTCCGGGGTGGAGCAGGGCCGGAGCAAGCGCCCCCAGGAGATCATCGAATGGTGGCGCCACAGTCGAGCGGCCGTCGTCGAGGCGCTGTCCCGCGCCCCCCATCAGGCCCGGGTCCGCTGGTACGCCGGGCCCATGTCGGCCCGCACCTTCGCCACCACCCGCCTCATGGAGACCTGGGCCCACGGCCTCGACATCGTGGCGGCCCTGGGGCGTGAGGTGCCCGACACCGCCCGCCTGCGCCACATCGCCTGGCTGGGCTGGAAGACGCTGCCCTATGCCTTCGCCCGGGCGGGCGAGGAATACCCGGCGCCCATCAGGGTCGAACTGGTGGGGCCGGGCTACGCCCGCTGGGTCTTCGGGCCCGAGGAGTCGGACCAGGTGGTGCGGGGCCAGGCTGCCGACTGGTGCCGCCTCGTGGTTACCCGCCTTCCCCAGGCCCAGGCCAAGAACCTCATCGCCGTCGGGGAGGTGGCCGCCACCACCCTCCGCGTCGCCCGGGCGCACGTGTGATCGGGCCCCTCATCGGCATGGTCCACCTGGAGGCCCTGCCCGGCGCCCCCGGCTTCGCCGGCGACCTGGACGCAGTGCTGGCCGCCGCCGCGGCCGACGCCCGCGCCCTGGCCGAGGCCGGGTTCGACGCTCTGATCGTGGAGAACTACGGCGATGCCCCCTTCTTCGCCGACGATGTCCCCAAGGTCACCGTGGCCGCCATGACGCGGGCGGTGGCGGAGATGCGCCGGGTCATCGACCTCCCGGTGGGGGTGAACGTGCTGCGCAACGACGCCCTCGCCGGGCTGGCCATCGCCGCCGCTACCGGGGCGGCCTTCGTCCGGGTCAACGTTCTCGCCGGATCCATGAGCACCGACCAGGGGGTCATCACCGGAAGGGCCGCCGAAGTCACCCGCCTCCGCTCCGCCCTGGGCGCCCCGGTGCTGCTGCTCGCCGACGTCTTCGTCAAGCACGCCGTCCCCCCCGCCGGGCTCACCCTGGAGCAGGCGGTCGCCGACACCTGGGAGCGGGCCGGCGCCGACGGCCTCATCGTCACCGGGTCGGGGACCCGGCAACCCACCCCGCTCGACCGGGTGGCCCGGGTCAAGGCGGCGGCGCCCGGGGTCCCCGTCTACGCCGGGTCGGGGGTGACCGCCGCGACGGTGGCCGAGGTGCTGCGCCTCGCCGACGGTGTCATCGTGGGCACGGCGCTGAAGCGCGATGGAGCGACCGTCTCTCCCGTGGACCCTGCCCGCGCCCGCGCCCTGGTCTCCGCCGCCCGCGGCTGACCCCGTACCGTTCGGACACCCCTCAGCCGCGCCACCTCGGGAGCCATCTGGAGACCACGCGCCGATAGGCCCGGAAGTCGTCACCGAACCCCTCGAGGAGGCGCCGGTCCTCCAGGGGCTCCAGGCCGACCACCAGCCAGACCACCGCCACCAGGGGGATTGCCCACATCACCCGGGGGGTCAGGGCCAGCGCCGGCGCCAGCGCCACCAGCGTGGTGCCCAGGTGCTGCGGGTTACGCACCGTGCGGTACCAGCCGTCGGTGACGAGGGCGGGCCCGGGCCGCACTCCCACCAAGCGGACGCCCGCTCGGGACAACTGCCGCCCGGCGCCGAAGAGGACTGTGCTCCCCCCCAGGAGGACGAGGGCGCCGCAGGCCACCAGAGGCAGCTGCTGCCAGGAGAGGCGAAAGACCCCGGCGTCGTCGCGCAGCAGGGCGGCGGGCAGGGCTCCCGCCCACAGGGCCACTGTGAAGAAGGTGAACCCGCCGGCGAGAAGGTCGGGGCGCTGCACCCCGACATGATGACACGCCC
>JBDROA010000108.1:0-13845 GCA_043810615.1 Actinomycetota bacterium
CCCCGGCCCTTTTCCGCCGCGGCGATCTCCCCGGCCTCCCCGGCCGTCGCGGCGGGGCGCGGGCTACCCTGGCGGTGCTGTGACGAGCCCTCCCGCGTCTGCCGCCCCCCGTCTCACCGCCGGCCCGGCGATCCAACGGGAGGAGTCCTTGGGTCCCGGCATAAAGCGGATCTGCCTGGAGTACCTCGAGCGGGCCTGCACCGCCCTGGCCCACCCCGACGAAGGCCGGGAGGCCGGCATCCACACCGCCCGCAAGGCCATGAAGCGGACCCGGGCCATGATCCGCCTCACCCGCGACGTGGTGGGGGAGACGGCGTTCCGCAACGAGAACGCGGTGCTGCGCGACGGCGCCCGGAAGATCGCCACCGCTCGCGACCGCACGGTGCGGCTGCTGACCCTCGAGCGGCTGCTCGCCCGCCACGCCACCTCGCTGCCCGTGGGGGCCTTCGCCGCCCTAGTGGATCGCCTGGCGGCGGAGCGGGAGGAGGCCGCCGGTGGCGCCGTGGCCACCCCGGAGGAGATCATCGACACCATCACCACGCTGCGCACTTGCCGGCGGCGCTTCGCCGCCTGGACGGTGGAGGGCGCCGGGCCCGGCGGGGTGCCCGACGACTTCGCGGTCATCGCCCCGGGTCTCCGCCGGGTGTACCGCCAGGGGCGGTCCCGGATGAAGGCGGCCTACCGGCTCGGGACCGAGGCCGCCTTCCATCGGTGGCGCAAGTCGGTCAAGTACCTGCGCCATCAATTGGAGGCCCTGGCGCCGGCGTGGCCGGAAGTGCTGGGGGCCCTGGCCGGTGCCGCCGACCGCCTCGCCGAGACCCTGGGGGACGAGCACGACTGCGCCGTGCTGGGGGAGGTGGTAGCCGCCGACCCCGGCCTCCTGCCCGACGAGGCGGAGCGGTGCTTGCTGGCCGCCCTCGTCGTCGAGGAGCAGGACCGCCTGCGCCGCCTTGCCCGGCCCCTGGGCGAGCGCGTCTACGCCGAGCCGCCGGAGGCTTTCGTCTTCCGCCTGGGCTCGTACTGGCGAGCCTGGCGCCGGTGAACGGCACGAGGCGGGCCGTTGGGCGGCGGGGCGGGTACCCTCTGGCCGTTCTCCCCGAGGTTGGGATCGGTTCGCCTTGAAGCGCATCGCCGCCGTCGTGGCCCTGGTCGCCTTGCTCGCCGTCGGCTGCGCTGAGGGGGGGGACTGGCCGACCACCTCCCGGGCCACTACCACCACCGTCGGAGAGACCACGACCTCCACTACGGCCGCCACCACTTCCACCATGGCGGCCACCACGACCAGCCTGGCCGGGGGAGATGCCGGCGACGTGGAAGCCGACATAGCGGATCTCATCACCGCCACCGAGGAGTTGCGGGGGCGCCGCTTCCTGGTGCCGGTCGAGGTAACGGTCGTCTCGCCGGAGGCGATGGCGGCACGGGTCCGCTCCGACATCCAGGAGGAGATGGATCCGCAGGAGGTAGCAGTCGAGCAGGCGTTCGCCCGCCTGCTGGGCATCCTTCCCGCTGAAGTGGACCTGGCGACTGCCGTAGAAGACCTCTACGCCGAGCAGGTCGTCGGCTTCTACGACGGCGACACCGGGGAGCTGTTGGTGGTGAGCGGCGAGGAACTGACTCCCCTGGGTCGCACGATCGTGATCCACGAACTGATCCACGCCCTCGCCGACCAGCACTTCGGCATCAGCGCGACTCTGGATGAACTCGTCGAGGCGGGGCGCTACCACGAGGCCGCCGCCCTGCGAGCCCTCGCCGAGGGCGACGCCACCTACTTCCAGATCGTCTACCTGCAGCAACTCACCCCCGACGATCAGGTGCAGGCCCTGCTGGAGTCGTTCGAGGCCGACACCACGGTGCTCGATTCCCTGCCCGACTGGTTCGGGGAGGACCTCGCCTTCCCCTACGAGTGGGGGTTCGGATTCGTGGAGCGCCTGGTGGCGGAAGGCGGCGCGGTCGCGGTGGATCAGGCCTACGCCCTTCTGCCCACCACGGTGGAGCAGATCATGCACCCCACCGCCTACTTCACCCTGGAACCGGCCCGACCGGTCGCCCTACCGGCGACGGCGCTGGAGGGCTACGAGGTGTTCGAGGAGGGCGAGTTCGGCGAGTGGAACTTGATGCTCTACCTGCTCGAAGGCGTGGGCGACGGGGACGCCACCATCGCCGCCGGTGGCTGGGGGGGCGACGCCTACCGTCTGCACTGGAACGGCTCCGAGGTGGCCTTCGCCTACCTGTTCGAGGGGGACACGCCGCGCGACGCCACGGAGCTGGCCGCCGCCCTGGTCACTTCGCTGCGGGCCAACATGGCGGTGGGCGCACCGGTCACCGACGAAGCGGCCGGGACCACCTTGCTCGAGGGGTCCGACTTCTCCTTCATCCAGTGCGTCGGGGCACAGGTGCTGGTGGTCGCCGCCGGCGACCCGGGGGTGGGCCGGGCCCTGGTGGGGACGCTGCAGCTTCCCGCGGAGGAATGAGGACCGCAGCGCCGCGGCGGGTTCCGCATGGCAGCCGGCTTCCTGCCAGAATGGCGGCACAGCCCAGTACCCGACACATAGGGGTGAACATGGACCTCAGCAAGCTCAAGAACGGGCAGAAGATCATCCTCGGGGCGGGGATCCTTCTCCTCATCAACCTGTTCCTGCCGTGGTACCGCGTCGATTTCGGCATTGCCAGCGCGAGCATCAATGCCTTCGACGCCGGCTTCCTGGCGTGGTTCGGGTCGTTCCTGGCCATCGCCGCTGCGGTGATCGTCGCCCTCAAGGTTTTCGCCAACATGAAGATCAACGCCGGCCCGTTGAAGGCCGAGCACCTGGCGTTCGGGTTGGCGGCCCTGGGGCTCCTGTTCATCTTCCTCAGGCTGATCACGGAATTCGATTTCGCCTTCATCGGGGTTTGGATCGGCCTGATCGTCTCGGCGATCATGGCCTTTGGAGCCTTCCTGGCCATGAAGGACGAGGGCCTCGGCGTGGGCGACTTCAAGTCGCTGGCCGGCGGTGGCAACCCGCCGCCGCCTCCGCCGGCGTAGGTTCCCGGTTCGATCCGCTCGGGGGCCGCGACTGCGGCCCTCGAGCCCCGTTCGGGGCGGGTGCGCGGCGCCCCGCCTCCTGCCAGAATGGAATCGGTTCCTCCGACGATCGACGGGAGTGAGCATGGACAAGGCGAAGCTGACCACCGGTCAGAAACTGGTTGTGTACGGGGGGGTGTTCCTGGTGTTCAACCTCCTCTTCATCCCCTGGTACCGCGCCGGCGGGTTCGTCGATATTGGCCTGGCTCAGGCGGACGGGTTCGGGGCGGGCTTCTACGCCTGGTTCGGCTCGCTCTGCGCCATTGGGGCCGCCGCTCTGGTCTACCTGAAGGCTTCGGGCCGCCTCGGGTCGTGGCAGTTCAAGCCCGAGTACCTCGCTCTGGTGCTCGCCGCTACCGGCTTCGTGCTCATCCTGGTGCGGCTGATCACCGAGACCAGCAGCGTCTTCCTGGGGACCATCCTGGGCCTGCTGGTAACGGCGGGGATGACCCTCGGGGCCTTCATGGCCTCCGGGCTCTCTCTTCCCCAGGCGAAACAGGGTGGCGCCGAGCCGCCGCCGCCGCCGCCTCCTCCACCGCCGGCGTAGTCCCGGTCATCGGAGCGTCCTCGGGGGTCGCCGCTGCGGCCCCCGAGGCGCGTGGGGCTTCCCGGGCGCGTCGAAGTGCCCTACGGTGAGGGTGGGGAGGCCGGGAGGGCGCGTCGGATCGGTCGGCTAACCGCGACCGGCGTTGGGTCGACGCCCGTGGTTGGCCTTGCTCCTGCGGGCAGCCCGCTTGCGGCGCTTTGCCTTGGCCATGACCGGGGGAGGGTACCAGCCCTGCAGCACCATGCCGCCGTAGTCGAGGTTGCGGCCGCCGGGTGGCGGTCGGGGCCCCTGCGAGTGGCGCGCACCCGGAGGGAGCGATTCGGCGGTCTGCGTCCCCGCCCGCACGGCCGGGGCCTGCTGCTGGCGGCCCGGTCGGTGCATTCCTTCGGCATGGCCGAGCCGCTGCGGGTGATCTCCCTGGATGCCCGCGGCCGGGTCCGCCGCGTCGCCCTGCTGCGTCCCGGGCGGGTGTTCTTCGACCGTGGCGCCTGCTGGGTCGTGGAGTTGCCGGCCTGCCGTCCGGCCCCGCCGGTGGGAACGGCGCTGCAGGTGGTGACCGGCCTTCCCCGGGTGCCGCGGGGAGGGTATGCTGGCATACATGAGACGGACCACGGTCAAGCTGCCCGATGATCTCGACGCTCGCCTGCGCCACGAGGCGGCCCGGCGCGGCACCACGATCTCCGAGATCACCCGGGAGGCCATCGCTCGCCACCTGGGAAGCCCGGGACGCCGCCTCGGGGCGAGCGGTGCGGGGCGCAGCGGCTGCGGCGACATCTCGGAGCGCATCGAGGAGATCCTTGCCGCCGAGGTGAGCCGATAGCCGCTCTGCTGGTCGATGCCGGCCCGCTGTACGCCTATGTGGATGCCGACGACCGGCACCACCGGGAGTCCCTGGAACTCCTCAGGGAGCATCCCGGCCCTCTGCTGGTCCCGGCGTTGGTGATCACCGAGGTGACCTACCTGCTGGGCACCCGACTGGGGGCCGAAGCCGAGGTTCGCTTCCTCGGCGACCTGGCCGCCGGCGACTTCAGCGTGGAGGCCGTCGCCGCCGGGGACTGGATGCGGATCGCCGCCCTGGTGTGGGGCTACCGGGATCTCCCCCTAGGGACGGTGGACGCTTCCCTGGTGGCCGCCGCCGAGCGTCTCGGCGTTCGGGCCCTCGCCACCTTCGACCGGCGGCACTTCGCCGTGGTGCGCCCCGCCCACACCGCCGCCTTCGACCTGCTCCCCTGACCTATCCTCGCCTCATGCCCGGGACGCTGATCCTCTGCGCGGGCCCTATCGGCAACCTGGCCGACGCCCCGCCCCGCCTCGCCGAGGCGCTGCGCTCCGCCGCGGTCGTCTACGCCGAGGACACGCGCCGCGCCCGCATCCTCCTCGGCCACCTCGGGGTCTCCCGGCCCCTGCGTTCCTACTTCGCCGGCAACGAGGCCGAGCGCGCCGTCGAACTGGGCCGGCGCCTGGAGGCGGGGGAGACGGTGGCTCTGCTCACCGACGCTGGCGTCCCCACCATCTCCGATCCCGGCCTCAGCGCGGTGCGGGCGGCGGTGGAGGCCGGGGCGGTGGTCACCGGGGTGCCCGGGCCGAGCGCGGTGACGCTGGCGGCGGCCGTCTCCGGCCTGCCCGCCGACCGCTTCGCCTTCGAAGGCTTCCTGCCCCGGCGGGGGGAGCGGCGCGACCAGCGGCTGCGTTCCTTGGCCGGGGAGCCGCGCACCATGGTCTTCTTCTGCGCCCCGGGCCGCCTCGCCGAGGACCTGGCGGCTCTGGCGGCGGCTCTCGGCGGAGGACGGGCTTGCACCGTGTGCCGCGAACTGACCAAGGTGTACGAGGAGGTGTGGCGAGGGACCCTCGAGGAAGCCGCCCGGCACTGGGCGGAGAGCCCGGCCCGGGGCGAGGTCACGCTGGTGGTGGCCGGGGCCCCCGCGGCCGCCCCCGACCTCGAAGGGGCCGTGGCCCACGTGGAGGAGATGGTGGCGCAGGGCTCCGCCGTGTCGGCGGCGTGCCGGGTCGTTTCCGGGGAGTGGGGGATACGCCGCCGCGCCCTCTACGAGGCGGTCACCGCCCGCCGCCGGGCGGGCTCTCCCTGAACCTTCTCAGCGCTTGCGGCCGATGCGCTCGATCACGTAGTCGCCCGGTTCGAGCACGACGGTCTCGTCGGACAGGGCGACGCGCTTCTTCTTGTCGATCGTGAACTGGGCGACGAGGCGCGGCAGGCGGGGCCGGATGGCGATGTGGCCGCTCTCCAGCGTGATCTCGAGCTGGTCGCCCTCCCTCACCCCGAGGACGTGGCGCATCTCGGCGGGGATGACCACGCGTCCCAGGTCGTCGATCTTGCGGACGATCCCGGTGCTCATGTCTCAGGAACCTCCAGAGGTGGACGAGTCTCGGCGGCAAGGGGCCGATGGTGCCCGGGTCCGCCGCCGCGCGGCAGGATACCGGTCCGGGCGGCCTCCTGTCGGTAGTTTCCGGGCGACCGGCGGCGGCCGCTGCGCCACTACCCTTCGGGCCCGGCGCATGTTCTACGTGACGACCCCCATCTACTACGTGAACGACGAGCCCCACATCGGGCACGCCTACACCACCGTGACCGCCGACGCCCTGGCCCGCTGGCACCGCCTGCTCGGCGAGGAGACCTTCTTTCTCACCGGCACCGACGAGCACGGCCTTAAAGTGCAGCGCGCCGCCGCCGCCGCGGGCATCAGCCCTCAGGAGCAGGCCGATCGCCTCGCAGTGCGCTTCTTGGAGGCCTGGCGACAGCTGGGCATCGGCCACGACGACTTCATCCGCACCACCGAGCCGCGCCACCACGAAGCGGTGCGCCGCCTGCTCCAAGCCTGTTACGACCGGGGCGACATCGAACTGGGCCACTACGAGGGCCTCTACTCCGTGGCCGACGAGGCTTATGTCACCGCCGAGGAGGTGCCCGAACTCGAGCGCCAGGGCCGCTCGGTCATCCGCATGGAGGAGGAGAACTACTTCTTCAAGCTGAGCCGCTACGAGCAGACCCTCCTCGACTGGTACGAAGCCCACCCCGGGTTCGTCCAGCCCGAGATCCGGCGCAACGAAGCCGTCGGGTTCATCCGTCGGGGCCTCAAGGACTTCTCCATCAGCCGCACTTCCATCAACTGGGGAATCCCCCTGCCCTGGGACCCGCGCCACGTCACCTACGTGTGGTTCGACGCTCTCACCAACTACCTCACCGCCGCCGGCTACGGAACCGGCGACCCGGCCTTCCCCGCCCGCTGGGCCGGAGCCCGCCACCTGATCGGCAAGGACATCCTGCGCTTCCACTGCGTCTACTGGCCGGCCATGCTCCTATCCGCCGGGTTGGAGCCGCCGAAGGAGGTGCACGTCCACGGCTTCCTGCTGGTGGGCGGGGAGAAGATGTCCAAGACCCGGCTGAACCAGATCGCCCCCGCCACCCTGGTGGAGACCGTTGGGGTGGACGGGTTCCGCTACCACTTCCTGGCCGACCAGCGCTTCGGGCCCGACGGCGAGTTCACCTTCGAGGGCATGGTGGCCCGCTACAACGCCGACCTGGCCAACAACCTGGGCAACCTGGCGGCGCGGGTGGCGGCGGTGGTGGCCTCCAAGTGCGCTGGGGTGGGCCCGGCTCCCGGGACGGCCGGTCCCCTGGGCGAGGCGGCAGCGCGGGCCTACGAAGAAGCGGCGCGCGCCTGGGGGCGAGTGGCGCCGTCGGAGGCCCTGGAAGCCACCTGGCGCCTCATCCGCGAGGCCAACGCCTACCTCGAGGCCCACGAGCCCTGGAAGATGGAACCGGGCGAGGCGGTGGAGGCGGTACTGGGGGATGCCCTTGAGGCGCTTCGCATCGTCACCCTGCTCGCCTCCCCGGCCATGCCCGGGGCCTGCGCCGAGGTGTGGCGCCGCATCGGGCTCCCCGGCTCACCCGAGGAGCAGCGCCTGCCCGCCGGCGCGGCGTGGGGCGGCTACCCGGGCGGCCTGCCGGTGCACAAGGCGCCGCCCCTGTTCCCCCGCATCACGGCGTGACCACCTGGGTCGACAGCCACTGCCACCTGCACCTCGCGGCGAGGGGCCCGGAGGAGTTGCTGGCCCGGGCCGCCGCCGCCGGGGTGGCCTGGCTGGTGTGCCCCGGCACCGACGCCGCCGGGTCCGAGCATGCCCTCGCTCTCGCCGCGGCCCATCCCGGGGTGGTGTTCGCCGCCGCCGGCCTCCACCCGCACGACGCCTCCCGCTGGCCGGAAGAGGGAGAGCGCATCGCCGCTCTGGCCGCCCGGGCGGTGGCGGTGGGGGAGTGCGGGCTGGACTTCTACCGCGACTTGTCGCCCCGTGAGGACCAGGTGGGCGCCCTGCGTGCCCAGTTCGCGCTGGCCGAGGACCTGGGCAAGCCACTGGTGCTGCACTGCCGTGACGCCTTCTCCGAGTTGCACGACGAGGTGGAGAGCGCCGGAGTCGGGCCGCGGAGCGTCCTCCACTGCTGGACCGGGGGGCCGCGCTGGACGCAACGCTTCGCCGCCCTGGGGGTCACTTTCTCCTTTGCCGGCCCCCTCGCCTATCCCACCGGCGACACCGCTCGCCGGGCGGCGGCGGTGGCCCCGCCGGAGCGCACCATGATCGAGACCGACACCCCTTACCTGACCCCCCCGCCCCACCGGGAGGCCCCCAACGAACCGGCCAACGTGGTGGCGGTGGGGGAGGCCCTGGCCGGGGTGTGGGGGGTAGCGCCGGCAGAGGTGGCCCGGCTCACGGCGGAGACCGCCCACCGGGTGTTCCGCGGTGACTGAGGATCCCCTCGGGCGGGGGGCCACCGCCCGCCTCCTCGCCGCCCACGGGGTGCATCCCCGCAAGGACCTGGGTCAGCACTTCCTCGTGGACCCCAACCTGGTGCGCCGCATCGTGGCCGTGGCCGGCGTCGCCCCCGGCGACCGGGTGCTGGAGATCGGGGCCGGGGCCGGCACCCTGACCCGGGGCCTGGCCGCCGCCGGGGCCCGGGTGCGGGCCTACGAAGTGGATCCCCGGCTGCGCCCGGTGCTGGAGGCCGCCCTGGAAGGGGTGGATGGGGTGGAGGTTCTCTACGAGGACGCTTCCGGTCTCGACCCGTCGGGGCTGGAGGAGGGACCCTGGGTGCTGGTGGCCAACCTCCCTTACCACGTGGGCACGCCGCTGCTGCTGCGCCTGCTGCGGACGGCCCCGGCCATCACCCGCTTCGTGGTCATGTTGCAGCGGGAGGCGGTGGACCGCCTCGCCGCCGCTCCGGGCCGCCGCACCTACGGGATACCCTCGGTGGTGGTGCAGTTGCACGGCACCGTCGCCGTCGCCTTCCGGGTGCCGCCCACCGTGTTCCTCCCTCCGCCGCGGGTGGAGTCGGCGGTCGCGGTGATCCGGCGCACCCCGCCCCATCCTCTGGCGGAGCGAGCCATCGCCCTGGCGGCGGCCGCCTTCGGGCAGAGGCGCAAGATGCTGCGCCGCTCCCTGGTCGGCGCCCTGGCCGACCCGGTTGCCGGCCTGGCCGCCGCCGGCCTCGACCCCACCCGGCGGGCCGAAGACCTGGCGCCGGGGGACTACCTTCGCCTGGCGGAGGTGACCGATGGAGATTGAGGCATTCGCCAAGGTGAACCTGAGCTTGCGGGTGCGGGCCTGCGATGCCTCGGGCCGCCACCCGCTGCTCTCCCTGGCGCAGTCGATCGACTGGGCCGACCACCTGGCGCTCCACGACGGCGAGGACGCCTTCGCCGTCACCGGCCTGCCCGTGCCCGGGGACGAGTCGAACCTGGTGTGGCGGGCGTTGGAGGCGGTCAGAGCGGTCGCACCCCATCCCGGTCCGGCGGCCCTGGCCCTGGACAAGAGCATCCCGGTGGCCGCCGGCCTGGGAGGGGGCAGTGCCGACGCCGCCGCCACGCTGGTGCTCGCCTCCGCCCGTTTCGACCTCTCCGCCGAACAACGGGCCGGGATCGCTCCGGGGCTGGGAGCCGACGTGCCCTTCTGCCTGGTGGGAGGGACTGCCTGGATGGAGGGCTACGGCGAGCGCCTCACCCCGATTCCCCCCCTCGCCGGCTTCTGGCTGGTCGTGGTCGTGCCCCCCTTCGAGGTCTCCACCGCCGCGGCCTACCGGCGCTGGGACGACCTCGGCGGGCCGGAGGGCCCGGCGGTGCCGGGCCGGGACCTGCCCCCCGGACTGCGCCCCCACGAACCCCTGGTCAACGACCTGGTTCCCGCCGCCCGGTCGCTGGCCCCCGGCCTGGGGGACTGGACGGCCGACCTGCAGCGCCGCTGGGGCCGGGCGGTGCTGATGTCGGGGAGCGGCCCCGCTCTGTTCGGCTTCTTCCCCACCGCCTCCGAGGCAGAGGAGGCCGCTACCGCCGTGCCGGGTACACGAGGGGCCCGGGCGTGCCTGCCCGTGCCGCAGGGCTGGCAGGGGCCCTCCGGTACACTGCGCTGACCCCCTGATGGGGGGTGGTGTAATCGGCAGCACGCGGGGTTTTGGTCCCCGAAGAATGGGTTCGAGCCCTATCCCCCCAGCCCAGACCCAGTACGGGAGGAGCACATGAGCCTGCGGGCGATCGTCCTGGCCGCCGGCCGGGGCACCCGGATGAAGTCCGACCTGCCCAAGGTTCTCTTTCCTGTGGCCGGGCGCCCGCTGCTCTCGTGGGTGCTCGGCGCCGTCGCCGGGACCGGCCCCGATGAGATCGTGGTGGTGGTGGGCCACGGGGCCGACCGGGTGCGTGAGTTGCTGCCCGAAGGGGTGCGGGCAGCGGTCCAGGACCCACAGATGGGCACCGGCCACGCGGTGATGGTGGCTCTGGCAGCCCTGGGCGAAGTCGGCGGGGACACGGTCCTGGTGGTTCCCGGCGACACCCCGCTGTTGCGGCCCGAGACCCTGCGAGCCCTGGTGGCGGCACAGGTCGGCGCCCCGGCGGCGCTGCTCACCACGGTGATGCCCGATCCCACCGGGTACGGCCGGGTGTTGCGCGCCGGGTCGAGGGTGGTGGGCATCGTCGAGCAGCGCGATGCCACTTCCGAACAGCAGCGCATCGGGGAGGTGGCCGTCTCGACTTACGCCTTCGAGGGGGCGGCGCTGGCCGGCGCCCTGGCCGGGCTGGGCCGGGGCAACGACCAGGGGGAGTACTACCTGACCGACGCCGTGGCCGCTCTGGCGGCCGCCGGGGAGGTGCGCGGGGTGCCGGTGGCCGACCCGGCCGAGGTGCAGGGGGTCAACTCGCACGGGCAGCTGGCGGCGGTGGCCGCCGCGGTGCGGAGCCGGCTCAACGCCTCCTGGATGGCGGCCGGGGTGGAGATGCTGGACCCCGGGCGGGTCTACCTCGATGCGGCGGTGTCGCTGGAGGCCGGCGCCCGCCTGTACCCGGGAGTGCACCTCGAGGGCCGCACCACGGTGGCGGCCGGGGCCGAGGTGGGGCCCGAGGTCTTCGCCGTCGACAGCGCCATCGGGCCCGGGGCCCGGGTGTGGTACGCGGTGCTGCGGGGGGCGGAGGTGGGGGAAGGCGCCCAGGTGGGCCCCTTCGCCAGCCTGCGCCCCGGCACCCGCCTGGAGGCCGGGTCCAAGGTGGGCACCTTCGTGGAGACCAAGAGCACGGTGGTGGGCCGGGGGAGCAAGGTGCCTCACCTCTCCTACATGGGCGATGCCACCATCGGGGAGGACAGCAACGTCGGCGCCGGCGCGATCACCTGCAACTACGACGGGCGGGAGAAGCACCACACGGTCATCGGCAATCGGGTGTTCATCGGTTCCGACACCATGCTGGTGGCCCCGGTCGCCGTCGGCGACGACGCCACCACCGGCGCCGGGTCGGTGATCACCCGCGACGTGGCGCCGGGGTCCCTGGCCGTGGAGCGTGCCCGGCAGCGAGAGGTGTCCGGCTACGCTGCCCGCAAGGCGAAGAAGCCCCCCAAGAAGGAGTAGGTGCCCAGTGGAGCTGCCCGGCCGCAAGCGCCTGATGCTGTTCTCCGGTTCGGCCAATCCGCCGCTGGCGGAGGAAGTCGCCTCCCTGCTCGGCATCCCCGTGGGCGGGGTGGAGCGCTCCCACTTCGCCAACGGCGAGATCTATGTCCGCTTCACCGAGAGCGTGCGCGGGGCCGACTGCTTCGTGTTCCAGAGCCACAGCAAGCCGATCAACTTCCACATCATGGAGCAGTTGATCATGCTCGACGCCCTGCACCGGGCCTCGGCCAAGCGGATCACTGCGGTGGTCCCCTTCTACGGCTATGCCCGCCAGGACAAAAAGCACCTCTCCCGGGAGCCGATCACCGCCCGGCTGATGGCCGATCTCTTCGTGGCCGCCGGAGCCGATCGCATCGTGTCCATGGACCTGCACAGCGCCCAGATCCAGGGCTTCACCGCCAAGCCGTTCGATCACCTCACCGCCCTCCCCGTCTTCTACCAGTACCTCCAGGAGGCGGTGGGCAAGGACATGGTCATCGTCTCCCCCGACACCGGGCGGGTGCGCCTGGCCTCCCGCTTCGCCCGGCACCTCGACGCCGGCGTGGCGTTCGTCCACAAGCGGCGCCGGGTCGAGGTGCACAACGAGGCGGATGCCCTGCAGGTGGTGGGCGACGTCGCCGGCCTTCACGCCGTCATCATCGACGACATGATCGACACCGGGGGCACGGCGGCGGCCGCCGCCGAACTGCTGCGCCAGGCCGGGGCGCTGAGCGTGCGCGCCCTGGCCACCCACGGGGTGCTGTCGCCGCCGGCACCCGACCGCTTCGCCGATTGCGCCCTGGAGGAAGTGGTGATCACCAACACCCTGCCGGTGCCGCCGGAAGCCGCCGGCCTGCCCAACCTGCGGGTGCTGTCGGTGGGCCCCATCCTGGTCGATGCCCTGCGGGCCATCTTCACCGAGGAGTCGGTGTCGGCTCTGTTCATGGGCGAGAACGCCTGACGAACCGGAGCGGAGTCGGCAGGCTCCGCTCCCTGTCTTCTTGCCGGGTTGGAGAGTCAGTCGTAGGAGACCCGGACCAGGACGCCGCCGAGGTCGACTCGCTCCAGGTAGCTGTTGAGGCGCACCCTGAGATTCAGGGTGAGGAAGCCGCCCGAGGGCCAGGACAACTGGCACTCCGGATTGGCACAGTCCCTGACGAAGCTGGTCCAGTTGGCGCAGGATCGATCGGTCGGGTCGTAGTCCAGTTGGCAGGCCCCACCGTCGGAGGCATCCAGCTTGGCCAGCCTGACGTCGTCGAGGTAGCTGCCTCCTCCGACCACCTGGTAGTAGACGCGGTAGTTCACGATCTTCACGTAGGTGCCGCTCTGCAGCCCGGGAAGGCTTATGGGAAGGCGCAAGTCGACGTTGGTCGCGCCGGCCGCGGTTCTCTGCACGTGGGTGTAGCCCCACTCTGAGGGGATGATGGCCACGCCCATGGGGTCGACGGCGACCATCTCGGCGGCGTGAATGAAGTGGAAGGTGTCTTCCTGTTTGCTCAGGTAGTGCTTGTCCAGCACATTCCAGGGAAGCGACACCGCTCCTATCTTCGCCTGGGGGGTGGCCCAGAGCACCCGGTTGGCTCGCTCTGCCTTGACCCCGTTGGAGGGTCCGGCGTGGTGGCCGTCGACGGTGTCGGCGTCGATGCCGGCGCGGGGTTCCGTGGTGGCGTCCGTTGCGCCGGCCCAGGCGGCGGCGGTCAGTACCAGGGCGACCACCACGGTGGCGGCGATCACGAGCCGGTGGCGTGGTGTGGGGGTCTTTGCTTTCTCCCTTCCGGGACGGCGCTCTGGGACTACCCCTCACCGTCCCGATGCCAGCCGTACACGAAGGTCCCTGTGGCCGTGCTGCGCGAAGGGCGCTTGTGGAAATGGACGCACCGCCCGACTGCCCCTCCGCGCCGGAGGGGAGCTCGCAGGCTCCCCTCCGCGGTGTGGTTTCGTTCGGTGATTCAGTCGTAGGAGACCCGGAGTAGCACCCCGCCGATGGTGATGTCGTGGGCTCCCCCGGTGCCGCCGTAGTTGAGGCGCAGGTAGATGGTCACGAACCCGCCCGAGGGCCACGACAGTTGGCAATCGGCCGCGGTGCAGGTGTTCACGAACGACGTCCAGCCGGTCGACTTGCGGTCGGTGCCGTCATTGATGAGGGTGATGTGCCCGCCGGTGGCGGCATCCATCTTGAGCAGCCAGACGCCGTCGATGTAGCTGGCGGCATTGGCGACCCGGTAGTAGAGGCGGAAGTCCACGATCCTCACGTAGGAACCGCTCTGCATGGCCGGCAGGTTCACCGGGATCACCATGTCCACGCTGCCACCCGCGACGCTC
>JBDROA010000109.1:0-3055 GCA_043810615.1 Actinomycetota bacterium
TCGCGAGCGGGTTATGACCACCATGAGGGCCAAGGCCGAGGTCATGTCCCGGGCCTACGATCAGGATGTGAGTAGCCTGGAGGACGAGTGCGAGCGCTACATCGAGGCGGCCGAGTCACTCCGCCCCCACGTGGACGACACAGCGTTGCTCCTGTGGAAGGCGCTGCGAGAGGAAAAGCGGGTGCTTCTCGAAGGCGCACAGGGCACCATGCTCGACCTGGACCACGGTACCTATCCGTATGTGACCTCCTCCAACCCGGTGGCCGGCTACGCGTGCGTGGGCAGCGGGATCGGGCCGGTGGAGTTGGCCGAAGTCTGGGGCGTGAGCAAAGCCTACGTGACCAGGGTGGGCGAAGGCCCCTTCCCCACCGAGCTGAGCGAAGAGATCGGGCAGACCCTGTGCGAGCTGGGCCATGAGTACGGCACCACCACCGGGCGCCAGCGCCGGTGTGGCTGGCTCGACCTGGTGGCGCTGCGTTACGCGGCCCGCGTCAACGGATTGACCGGGCTGTGCATCACCAAGCTCGACGTACTCAATACCATGGAGACGATCAAGGTATGTACCGCCTACCGCTATCGCGGCGAGCTCCTGGAGGAGCTGCCGGCTGCTCAGGCGGTGTTCGCTGAAGTAGAGCCGGTCTATGAAGAGCTTCCCGGATGGAAGAGCGACATCTCCGGTGCGACGGCGGTCATGGATCTTCCCCAGGAGGCGATCGACTACCTGAACTTCGTGGTGCGGCAGGTGCGGGTGCCGATCGCTTTGATATCCGTGGGTCCGCAGCGGCAGCAGACGATCAAGGTCCCGCATCCCGACCACGGGCGCTCGGACTAAAGGAGGAGGGCGATGGCGTCTGACCGGCGGTTAGATGTCCTGGTGGTCGGTGGCGGAGGCCGGGAGCATGCGCTGGTCCGGGCACTGGCCCGGAGCCACCGCATCGGACGTCTCCTGTGCGCCCCGGGTAACGCCGGGATCGCCGCCGATGCTCAGGTCGTGCCCGTAGGAGCCGAGGATCTTCCCGGACTCAAGGCGTTCGTGGAACGCGAACGTATAGATCTTACTGTCGTGGGTCCGGAGGCGCCGCTGGTGGCCGGGTTGGCCGACCAGGTGCGGGGACGGGGTTTAGCTGTGTTCGGGCCCGGCGCCGACGGTGCGCTGCTGGAGGGCTCCAAAGCCTTCGCCAAAGAAGTGATGCGGACGGCGGGGGTTCCCACCGGACGGGCCGCCACGTTCACCGATCACGAGAAGGCGCTGGCCTATCTGCGTGAGCACGGCATCCCGACGGTGATCAAGGCCGATGGCCTGGCGGCCGGGAAAGGGGTGTTCGTCGCTCACACCCTGGGGGAGGCGGAGTCTGCCCTTGCCGAGTGTTTCGTGGAACGGCGCTTCGGGGACGCCGCGAGCACGGTCCTGATAGAGGAGTTCCTGGATGGAGAAGAGCTCTCGCTTCTTTCGATCGTCAGCGGCCACCAGATCTTGTCCCTAGCCCCAGCCCAGGACTACAAGCGGGCTCTGGACGGGGACGCGGGCCCGAACACCGGGGGGATGGGCTCGTATTCACCGGTCCCCTCGGTCGACCAGGCTCTGTACGAGCAGGTTGTGGAGAGCGTGGTGCGACCCACGGTGGCGGAGCTTGGCCGACGGGGCATCGATTTCCGGGGCGTGCTCTACGCGGGCATCATGCTGACCGCCCAGGGGCCCAAGGTGCTGGAGTTCAACTGCCGCTTCGGCGATCCGGAGACCCAGGCGTTGTTGCCGCGGCTCGAGTCGGACCTGCTGGAGCTGCTCTGGGCGGCCGCCCGGGGCGAGACGCTGCCGGCGACGGCGCGGTGGAGCGAAGGTCCGGCCGTGGGCGTGGTCATGGCGTCACGGGGCTATCCGGCTTCGAGCTCGAAAGGCGACACCATCAGAGGTCTGGAAGAGGCGGCGGCAGTGCCCGGCGTCGAGGTGCTGCATGCGGCCACCGCATCGGTCGACGGCCGGATCGTCACCGCCGGCGGCAGGGTGCTCACGGTGACGGGATCGGGCGATTCGTTCGCGGAGGCCCGGGCGCGGGCGTATGCGGGAGTGGCGGCGATCAGCTTCGACGGCGCGCAACACCGCTCCGATATCGCCCTGCGGGCCGAGGAACGGGAAGCCCGCGGTCACTAGGGAAAGGGGAGGAGATGGCAGATCGTCCATTGGTGGGTGTGTTGATGGGGTCGGAGTCCGACTCCGAGGTCATGGATGCCGCGGTGAAGGAGCTGGGGGCTCGGGGTATTGCCTGCGAGGTCAAAGTCGTCTCGGCGCACCGAGACCCGGAGGCGGTGCGTGAATACTCGCTGAGTGCGGAATCCCGGGGACTCAAGGTCATCATCGCCGGAGCCGGCAAGGCGGCGGCGCTTCCGGGCGTCGTTGCGTCCATGACCGATCTACCGGTGATCGGAGTACCCATCCGCACCTCCGACCTGGGTGGGCTCGATTCCCTCCTCTCCATGGTGCAGATGCCGGCGGGTGTGCCGGTGGCCACGGTGGCGATCAATGGGGCTCGCAACGCGGCCATCCTGGCGGCCAAGATCCTGCGCGTGAGCGGTCTCGCTGGGGCCGTGGCGGCCGATGCTTCGGCGGCCGGCGCACCGGCGTCAGCCGCAGCCGGCCCGGGCGCCGCCCCGGCGCCGACCGGTCCCGAGGGAGCCGCTCGATGATCCCGCGTTACTCCACCCCCGAGATGACGGCCATCTGGACCGATCAGGCCCGCATGGCTGCCTGGCTGGAGGTGGAATTGGCGGTGTGTGAAGCCTGGGCTCGACTCGGGGAGATCCCCACGGAAGCGGTGGCGGAGATCAAGGAGAAGGCCACCTTCGACGTCGACCGGGTGAACGAGATCGAGGAGACCACGCAGCACGACGTCATCGCCTTTCTCAGTTGCGTGGCCGAGAACGTCGGCGATGCCTCCAAGTACATCCACTATGGGCTCACGTCGTCCGACGTGCTCGACACCGGGTTGGCCCTACAGTTGCGGGCGGCGGGCGCGTTGCTCGAGGAGGAGACGAAAAGGCTGGGCCGCATCCTCCAGCG
>JBDROA010000110.1:0-3777 GCA_043810615.1 Actinomycetota bacterium
CGGGTGCCGCCTCGCGCCTCCCCCGCTGCCGCGGTGGAGGCAATGGCTCTTTTCTCTCCCCTCCCACGGCGGTGGGAGGGGGTAGGGGGAGGGCGGCCGCTGGGTACGCCAGTGGGAGGGGGTAGGGGGAGGGCGGCCGCGCTCCGCAGCCCCCTCTGGCTCTTCGGGCCATCTCCCCCCGTTGCCAAGGGGGAGAAGACAAACTCGGGTGAGCCCGCCTGTAAGCCGGATTCTGTGCCGGTGATGAGCCGGCGGCGGCCATCTCTCTAGACCCGCCGTTGCCGGCGGGCTCATGCGGCCTACCCGGGACCATCGGGCGGGCCACCCGGTCCCTGTTCGGCCTTGCTCCCGGTGGGGTTTGGCGATCCGCTGCGGTCACCCGCCGCGCTGGTGGTCTCTTACACCACCGTTTCACCCTTGCCTGTGCCGCTGACGCGGCCATCGGCGGTCTGCTCTCTGTTCCACTTTCCGTCGGGTCGCCCCGCCTGGGGGTTACCCAGCACCGTGCCCTGTGGAGTCCGGACTTTCCTCGACACCCGAAGGCGCCGCGGCCGCCCGGCGGGCTCACCGCGTCAACGGTAGCGGCCCGGAGGCCCGGGAGTGAGGGGCGTCGCCGGGAGCCGGGCCGAAAGGCTCAGGCTTCGGCGAGGTGCTCTTCGAGGCTGGCCACCCAGCCGGCGGGGAGGTGCCAGTGGCGTCCCCCGGCCACCATGAGGTTCAGGTAGGCCCGCTCGGGGCGGTACTCGCCGTTGGCGTTCTCGCACACGTGCACCACCACCGGGTGGCGATGCCCCTCGCGGTCCATGGCCTGGGCGGTCCTGGCCACCCGGCCTTCTTCGGCCTGGTGGGCGTTCAGTTGGGTCAGGTCACCGTCCTCCAGGGAGAACACCGCCCCCCAGACGGTGTTGCCGCTCTGCGGCTTCACCGAGGGCAGGCCGCCGCCCCCGTTGCAGATGGGGAAGTGCAGCCGCCACTCGGGCAGGTGGGCGATGAAGCAGAATTGCGCCCCCGGCGCAACCTGGCCCAACCGACTCGGCTCCATGTGCGCGTCGTAGGCGAAGTAGAGCAGCGCTCCTCCTCGTACGGGGCCGGGTGATTGTACCGCCGCCGGGGAGGGGTCCCGCCGCCGGGCGCCTCCACGGGAACCTAACCCGGCTCTGCTCCCGTCGTAACGGCAGGCCGGTACCACGGCACACAGCAAGCCTGAGGAGACCGCGTGGCCATCCCCCTGCATCACTGGCTGGACGACGAGCGGCCCTGGGCGGCCTTCGCCGCCTGCCGCGACGCCGACCCCGACCTCTTCTTCGCCGGGGCCGAAGGTGGGGACACCTCTACGGCGCGGCGCATCTGCGCCGGCTGCCCCGTCCAGGAGGAGTGCCTGCAGTGGGCCCTGACGGCGCGGGCAGCCTTCGGGGTGTGGGGCGGGACCACCGAGCAGGAGCGCCGCCACCTGGTGCGCCGCAGCGCCTGACGATTGCCCTGCTGCGCCGGTGGGGCAGAATGTGGCGCCGCCGCACTCACCGGGAGCAGCTATGAGCCACCATCCCATTCGCCCGGGCCTCGCCGACCCGCGGGACTTCCTGGGCATCGACGCCCTGTTGGACGACGAAGAGCGCCTGATGCGCGACACGGTGCGCCGCTTCGTCGCCGACCGGGTGCTGCCCAACGTGGCCGAGTGGTTCGAGGGCGGCTTCTTCCCCAAGGAGGTAGGCAAGGAGATGGGGGCCTTGGGCCTCCTCGGGATGCACCTCGAGGGGTACGGGTGCTCGGGCACCAGCAACGTGGCTTACGGCCTGGCCTGCTGCGAGTTGGAGTTCGGGGACTCGGGCACCCGGTCGTTCGTGTCGGTGCAGGGGTCGCTTTCGATGTTCCCCATTTGGGCCTACGGGTCCGAGGAGCAGAAGCAGCAGTGGCTGCCCGGCATGGCCGCCGGCGACCTGATCGGCTGCTTCGGGCTCACCGAGGCCGATGCCGGCAGCGACCCGTCGTCGATGCGCACCGTGGCCCGCCGCGACGGGTCCGACTGGGTGCTCAACGGCTCCAAGATGTGGATCACCAGTGGGGGGATCAGCGACCTGGCGGTGGTGTGGGCCAAGGCCGAAGAGGGCATCCGCGGCTTCATCGTCCCCCGCACCACCCCCGGGCTCTCCGTGAACGACATCCACCACAAGATGTCGCTGCGGGCGTCGGTGACTTCGGAACTGGTGCTCGACGACGTGCGCCTGCCCGCCGACGCCGTGCTGCCCGACGTGGTCGGCCTCAAGGGGCCGCTGTCGTGCCTGAACGAGGCCCGCTTCGGCATCCTGTGGGGGGCGGTGGGCGCGGCCCGGGCCTGCTACGAGGCGGCCCTGGACTACGCCAAGCAGCGGATGATGTTCGGCAAGCCCATCGCCGGCTTCCAACTGATCCAGCGCCAGTTGGTGGAGATGATGGTGGGCATCAACCGGGGCATGCTGGTGGCCCTGCACCTGGGCCGCATGAAGGACCGCGGCCCCATCGACCCGGCGCACATCTCGTTCGGCAAATTCGACAACGTGCGCATGGCGCTCGAGGTGGCCCGCACCGCCCGCTCGGTGCTGGGGGCCAACGGGATCACCCTCGACTACCCGGCGATCCGCCACATGAACAACCTGGAGTCGGTGTACACCTACGAGGGAACCAACGAGATACACACGCTGATCATGGGCCAGGCGATCACGGGGATCGGGGCGTTCGGGTAGAGCTGGGTCTTCCCCTCCCACGGCGGTGGGAGAGGTTTCGGTCCTGCCTCTCCCTCGGCAAAGGGAGAGGCGCAAGGCGGCCCGACTGCCGACCCGCCCGGGTTTGATCGGGTGGTGGGGCCGTCTCGCGGATGGGGTGCCCCCTGCTACCTTGCCCTTCCTATGGCCCACGGCTCCAACGGTCGCCAGGAACAGCCTTCCGCCGACTGTCTCATTGCCGGGCTTCGTCGCGCCGGCCTGCGGGTCACCGCACCCCGGCGAGCGGTCTGTGGCGTGCTGGCCGGCGCCGGGACCGAGCACCTGACGGCGTCCGACGTGGCGGCCCGGGCCGGGGCGGCGGTGGACCTCTCCACCGTGTACCGCACCCTGGACGCACTCGAAGGCCTCGGCATGGTGGAGCACGTGCACCTGGGCCACGGCGCCGGGGCGTACCACGTAGGGCCATCGTCCGATCATCACCATCTGGTGTGCGATGCCTGCGGACGCGCCCTCGACGTCCCGTTGGAGGACCTGCAGTGGGCCATCGAGCAGGTGACGGCACCCTTCGGGTTCGTGCCCGACAGCGCCCACTTCGCCATCGTGGGCCGCTGCGCGGCATGTGCTGGGAAGAGCTGAAGACCCCTTCCGGGCTCGGTCCCCGGTGGCTTCTGCTTCCCCTCCCGCGCCGGCGAGAGGGGGCCGGGGCAGGCTCCGCATGGTCCGAAATCGCCACCGAAAGCGGTGAAACCATCCTCAAAACTGGGGAAACGGGGCCCTGACGCCACTATCGGTGGGCGATTTCGAAACCAGCAAGCGCTTTCCGAGCGCACCGGTCGGATTGGGGCTGTATGGTGAGCGCAGGAGGGGAGGGAGTAGGTTGCCTGCAGCCTTCGGAGATGCCTCACCTTGGGGGCCTTGCCGGAGGCTTTCCCTTTTCCCACTAGTGGCGGCGCGCCGGAACCTCGATTTGAGAGCCGGGTTCCGAGCGCACGAAACCTCGCTGATCGGTCCCTTCGAAAGGAAGGAATACCACGGGTCCCGCCTGGTCATCGTATCAGGGTGACGCACCAACACCCGG
>JBDROA010000111.1:0-19773 GCA_043810615.1 Actinomycetota bacterium
CCTGGAGGGTCCAGGTGACCGAGACCCACTCGTGGTCCGCCAGCGGGCGGCCCGTCGGCACCCCGAGGCGGGCGAGTCGCTGCGCGGTACGGCGCGGCCGTCGCCGTGTCCAGGCTTCGATCACTTGCCTGTGGGCGGGAACAGCGATCAAAGCGGCGTCACGGTCCCCCGGCGGAAGATCCCCAAGGGATGCCAGAAGCTGGTCATGAGCCATCTCCAGATAGCGGTCTGCTTCCGACATCCGGGTCTCTGCCGACAGGGCAAGGCCATACGCGAATGGAACTAGGTGCGCCAATTCGATCCCTGGCCGCAGCCCGCGCATGGCCTCGCCAGCCGAGGCAACTGCTTCCTGTATTCGGCCGGCGGCAAGCAGGAGCCTACTGCGAAGGCCCTTGATCGAGACCGCCAGATCGGCCATGCCGGTGTCCGCGCACATGCCAAGGGCAGCATCGGCGTGGGCGAGACCTGCGTCCAGCAGACCGGCGTCCAGTTCACAGCGTGCGTATTCCTTGAGGATCTGCGCCGCGATCCAGGAATCCCCCGCCTCTTGGGCGAGTTCGAGAGACTCCTGCAGCAGGGAGCAGCCTTCCTCGATTCTGCCGTTCCGGCAATGCACGCTCCCGAGAGTGCCTAGGCACTGAGCTTGCCCCCGGCTATCGCCGATCTCACGGTAGACGTCGAGGGCCTGATGGACATCAC
Source organism: Actinomycetota bacterium (assembly GCA_043810615.1). Classification (GTDB taxonomy): domain Bacteria; phylum Actinomycetota; class Acidimicrobiia; order Spongiisociales; family UBA11373; genus VGBK01. Next base: position 700 of record JBDROA010000111.1, read on the forward strand.
GTGTGGCCCCGGTGTCATCACCAAGCACCGCGTGTCTCATCCACGCTGCGTTGGACAGAACAAGCGCCTGGCCCCGTCTATTGCCGATGTCGGAGTAGGTGGCAGCGGCGGCTTCAAAGGACTGGAAGGCTGAGCGAGGCTTGTTGACAAGAGCAAGCAGAATCCCCAGGTTCATCTGGTACACCGCCTCGCCGTGGCGGTAACCGATGGTCCGGCTCATCTCGATGGCCCGGTTGAAGTCGGCCTCGGCCAGGTCCGACTCCCCGCGCTCCATGCGCAGGGTTCCCAGCATGCCCAGCACCTCGGCCTGGCCGCGGGCGTCGTGCAGTTCCCCGTACAGGGCGAGGGCGGCGAGCAGTTGCGGTTCGGCCTCGTCGAAGCGCTGCAGGTCGATCAGGTTCTGCCCCAGGGCATTGCGGGCGTCGGCCTGCTGGTGCCGATCGGCGCCGCGGTAGGCGGCAGCCGCCTCCAGGTGGACCACGCCGTCGGCCGCCCGGCCGGCGAAGCAGGCGATCATGCCCAGGGTGGTCAGGGCGGCTACCGCCCTTCCTCCGTCGTTCGCCGCCTGGGCCAGTTCCAGAGCGCGCTGCGCCTGCGCCTGGGCCTCGGGGAAGCGGTCCACGTGGGCCAGCCACCAGGCGCGGCGCCGATGCACGTCGGCGGCCACCTCCTGGGAGGCGTGACGCTCCATGCGGATCAGGGCGGCCTCCTGGTCGGTGCGACGAGCGAGCACGTCGAGCACCTCTTCCTGGCGGGCGGCGACCCGGAAGTGCCGCTCCGCCGGGGCCCCGATCTGGTCCAGAGCGGCGGCGGCCCGTGACAGGTGGAAGGCGGCGGTGTCGTAGGCCCGCACGGCGAGGGCCCGGTCGGCCGCCTTCTCCAGGTAGTCGGCAGCCCGGTCGGGGATGCAGGCGGTGGCGAAGTGGTGGGCGAGCACTTCGACCTCGTCGGGCCGGTGTGCCTCGACGGCGAGCGCCACGCGGCGGTGCAGGTCGAGGCGCACGGAGAGCGACAGGTCGTCGTACACCACCCGCCGCAGGAGTTCGTGGCTCATCTGGTAGCCGCCGGGCCGCTCGGCCAGCAGGCGGCGGCGGGCGAGGTCGTCCACGCCGCGCAGCACCGTCTCGTCGCCCTGGTCGCCGGCGGCAACGATCTCGGTGAGGGTCAGTTCGCCGTCGTGCACCGCGACCAGGTCGAGGATGGCCCGGGCTTGGGCGTCCAGGCCGGCGAGGCGGCTGCGCATGAGGCCGTGCACCCGGGGGGTCATCGGGAGGCGCTCCTCGGCGGAGGCCGCATCACCCGTCGCGGCTCCGGCACCCTCCAGGTCGCCCTGCTCGTACCGGGCGCGCAACGCCTCGATCACGAACAGGGGGATGCCCCCGGTCTCCCGATGGACGCGCTGCGAGTACTCGGCGCTTACCTCAGCGAGCCCCAGGCAGCGCCGGACGAGTTCCTCGGTTTGGGCCGGGGAGCAGGGACTCAGGGAGAGGCGGGCGCAGGCGGGTCGGCGGTCGAGCGAGCGGAGCAGTCCCCACACCTCGGGCCGCTCCCGGGCCTCGGCGTGGCGGTAGCTGACGGCGATCACGATGTGGTGGCCTTCGGTGCGGCCGGCGAGGTGCGCCAGGGCCTGGATGGTGTCCTCGTCGGCCCAGTGGACGTCCTCAAGCACCACCAGCAGAGGAGCGACGCCGGCCAGGGTCAGCAGGGCCAGGGCGATGGCTTCCCGCATGCGGGCCTGCTCGTCGGCGGGGCGCAGCGGGGCGGCGGCCGGGCCGTCTCCCTTGCGGGCCAGCGAGGGGACCAGGTGGGCCAGCGGCTCCCGCCACACGGTCTCCAGGAGCTGGGCCAACTGGCGGGCCCGCAACTGCGAGAGGCCGGCAACCAGGGCATCGGCAAGAGGGGCATAGGGCCGCCCCCCGCTGGGGGAGGAGCGGCCCCACAGGACGTCCATGCCGCGCCAGCGGGCGTCCTCCACCACTTCGGCGAGCAGCCGGGTCTTGCCCACGCCCGATTCGCCCTCCAGCAGCACCAGGCCGCCGTGACCGTCCAGGGCGGCGTCGAGGCGCTGCAGCAGCATCGAGCGCTCCTGTTCGCGCCCGACGAACGGCACCTGGCCGACCGGCTCGAAGAGGAGCGCTCCGAGCCCTCCCGCCCGGGTGATGTGCCCCGATTCCCGCTCGGCAAGGGTGGCCTCGTAGATCTGGCGGGTGGCCGGAGAGGGCTCGGCCTGGAGTTCCTCGGCCAGGATGCGGCGGCACGTCTCATATTGGCGGATGGCGTCGTTGTGCCGCCTGAGGAGGACGGCGAGGCGCATGACCCGCTGGTGCGCTTCTTCGCGCATGGGGTCGTGCTGGGCCAGGCGACGGGCGTGGATCAGAGCCGCCTCGTAGTCGCCGCGGCTCATGGTCAGGTCGGTGAGCCGCTCCAGGGCGCCCAGGAAGCGCTCTCGCAGCCGCTCGCGGTCGGGCACCGCCCAGTCGTCGTACATGCCTTCGAGCAGGTCGCCGCGGTACAGGCGCACGGCGGCGGTGAGCATGTCGGCCTCTTGCGAACGGCTGGCTGCCGCCGCCGGGGCGGCCTGCTCCAGGGTCCACTCGAACTCGTCTACGTCGAGCCAGAAGTCGGCGCCGGGGTCGATGCCCACGGTGTCGCCTGTGGTGGCCAGCAGGCGGCGTCGGGGATCCTCACCGGCAGCGATGCGGGCCTGTACTTGCCACAGGGCCTGGCTGAGGCGCCGCCGGGCCCGGGAGTCGGGGAGGTCGGGCCAGAAGGTGCCTGCGAGCAGGTCGCGAGTGTGGGCCCGCTCCCGGTTCATGACCAGGTAGGCGAGCAGCGACCGCCCGGCGCGCAGGGCGACGGGCTCGAGGGGCACACCGTCGCGCCGCAGCTGAAAGCCTCCCAGGAGGCTGATCTCCAGGGTTCCCATGGGTGCAAGGTAGTAGCTGGAAGTAGGTGGCGGCAGGGGACCGCGGCCGGGACTCTCCGGCCGGGCACGCGTCCGCCCCGGCCCACAGCGTGGCAAGGGGGAATGACGTCACTCGATACTGTTCGCCTCATGACCATCACCTGCACCTGGCGGGGGCCTTTCGTCAACACCGAGATCAGCGCGCTCCACGCCGCCGCGTTCGACCATCCGGTATCGGCCGACGACTGGCAGGGGTTGGCCGATCGCCACAGCCTGGGGTGGGTCACTGCGCGCCGGGACGGCACCCTGGCCGGCTTCGTCAACGTCGTCTGGGACGGTGCCTTGCACGCCTGGATCCAGGACCTGATGGTGGCTCCCGGCAGCCGGCGGCAGGGCATCGGCACCCGATTGGCAGCGGCGGCCCGCGAAGGCGCCCGGGCGGCGAGGTGCGACTGGCTCCATGTGGACTTCGAGGACGATCTGCGCGTCTTCTACGTCGACGCTTGCGGTTTCACCCCCGTTTCCGCGGGCCTCATCGCCCTGCGGTAGGCGGGAGGCGATCGGTCCCGGCCTGCGGAGCGGGACCTTCTTGCCGCTGCTCTAGGGTGTCGGCTTCGTGAACCACACTGATGCCGGACCGGCGGACGGCCGCCGCTGGCCGTTCCTCGCGCTGGTCCTGAGCGTCGCCGCGGTGGCGCAGCTCGCCTTCGCCGCCGTTCCCCCGGTGCTGCCCGAACTGGCCGCTGCCCTGGGGGTGTCGCGGGGCGCCATCGGCCTGGTGCACGGGATGGTGGCTCTTCCCGGGATCTTCCTGGCGGCGTACATGGGGTACCTGCTCGACCGGCTGGGCCGGCGCCGGGTGGTGCGGTGGAGCCTTGTGATCTTCGGCACCGCCGGGAGTGCCTGCTTCTTCGCGACGGACTTCTGGGTGATCCTTGCCCTGCGCTTGCTCCAGGGCCTGGGCGCTTCGACCCTGCTCAGCGTCGGGATCGTCCTCATCGGGGACCAGTTCACCGGCCACCTGCGACGCTGGGCGATGGGCCTGAACGTCGCCGCCCTCACCCTGATGGGCACCCTGGGCCCCGTCCTCGCCGGCGTCATCGGGGAAGGGGGCGCCTTCCGCCCGTTCCTGCTCTACCTGCTGGCCTTCCCGGTCTGGGTGGCCACGCGGCGCCTCCCCGAGCCTGCCCATGCGCCTTCGCCGGAGCCTCCGATGGCCCATCTGAAGGAGGCGCTCGGCGACCTGCGGCGCCGGCATTCGCTATCGGACTTCCTGGGAATGCTGCCCGTGTCGATGACCACCCTGGCCGTCTACATGGGGCTCACCCAGACTTTGGCTCCCCTGTTCCTGGAGCGGGAATTCGGCCTCACTCCCACCCAGCGGGGCCTGCTGCTGGCCGTCGGCGCCGGGATGAGCAGCCTGGCCTCGGTCATGTCGGGGCGCCTGAGCGCCCGCCTGCGGCCGGCCTGGGCCGTCGCCGGCGGCCTGGCCATGGAAGTGGCCGGCTTCGCCGCCGTCGGCCTGGCCCCGAACTTGTGGGTGGTGGGGGCCGGGCTGGCGCTCGTGGGCGGGGGCTTCGGGTCGCTGACCCCGGTGCTGCAGAACTTCGCCGCGTCGGTGGGGCGGCCGCCCCACCGGGGGATCCTCGTGGGCACCTGGGTCAGCGGCAACCGGGTGGGGATGTTCGCGGGCCCGGCCCTGATGACGGCGATCGCCGGCGGGATCGGCGACCGGCCCACCTATCTGGTGGGGGCGGCGGTGGTGGCGCTGGTGGCGACGGCGCTGCTGCCGGTGCGGCGGAGGGCGGCCTACCGCTGGCGCTGAACGCGGTTCGCGTCGACCACGGGTGCCGGGCGACCGGATTCTCTCCCCGCCGCCCTACCCTATGCGCCGCCGCGCCGGATCCGTAGGCCCGCAGGGCGGGCCTGCCGCGGCCCGAAGCGATGGAGGAATGCCGGTGAAACGACCGATCGTCACGGTGGACGGCAACGAAGCCGCCTCCTACGTGGCTCACAAGCTCAGCGAAGTCATCGCCATCTACCCCATCACCCCGTCGTCCACGATGGGGGAGAACGCCGACGACTGGTCGGCGGCGGGGCGGACCAACATCTGGGGCACGATCCCCGAGGTTGTCGAGATGCAGAGCGAGGCCGGCGCGGCTGCCGCCTGCCACGGCGCCATCCAGTCCGGGGCACTGACCACCACCTTCACCGCCTCCCAGGGCCTGCTGCTCATGCTGCCCACCATGTACAAGGTGGCCGGCGAACTGTCGTGCGGCGTCATCCACGTGTCGGCCCGCACCATCGCCACCCACGCCCTCTCCATCTTCGGCGACCACAGCGACGTCATGGGGGCTCGCCAGACCGGCTTCGTGCTCCTCAACTCGGCCTCGGTGCAGGAAGCCCACGACATGGCCGCGGTGGCCCACGCCGCCACCCTCACCTCGCGACTCCCCTTCCTCCACTTCTTCGACGGCTTCCGCACCTCCAGCGAGGTCGCCAAGATCGAAATGCTCACCGACGACGACCTGCGGGCCATGCTCGACGAGGAGGCCCTGGCCGCCCACCGCTCCCGAGCCATGGACCCCGAGCACCCCGTGCTGCGCGGCACCGCCCAGAACCCCGACGTGTTCTTCCAGGCGAGGGAGGCGGCCAACCGCTACTTCGACGCCGTGCCGGGGAAGGTGCAGGAGGCCATGGACCGCCTCGGCGCCCTGGTGGGGAGGCAGTACCACCTGTTCGACTACGTCGGGGCCCCCGACGCCGAGCGGGTCGTGGTCATGATGGGTTCGGCCATCGGGGCCACCGAGGAGACGGTGCGCGCCCTGCTCGAAGACGGCGAGAAGGTGGGCTTGCTGAAGGTGCGCCTCTACCGGCCCTTCGATGCTGCCGCCTTCCTTGCCGCCCTGCCGGCCACCGTGCGCGGCCTGGCTGTGCTCGACCGCACCAAGGAGCCGGGCGCTCTGGGCGAGCCGTTGTTCCAGGATGTGCTCACCGCCGTGACCGAGGCGGCGATGACGGGGACGCTCCACCTGGCGGGCCTGCCCTCGATCATCGGCGGCCGCTACGGCTTGTCCTCCAAGGAGTTCACTCCGGCGATGGCCAAGGCCGTCTTCGACGAACTGGGGGCGGCCTCGCCCAAGCGCCGCTTCACGGTGGGCATCGACGATGACGTCACCCACCTGAGCCTGGCCTACGACCGCGACTGGCGCCCCAAGGCCGATCGCGAGGTGCGGGCCCTGTTCTTCGGCCTGGGCGCAGACGGCACGGTGGGGGCCAACAAGAACTCCGTGAAGATCATCGGGGAGAGCACCCCGCTGTTCGCCCAGGGGTACTTCGTCTACGACTCCAAGAAGGCGGGTTCGACGACGGCCTCCCACCTGCGTTTCGGCCCGCGTCCCATCGAGGGCTCCTACCTGATCGAGCGGGCTTCGTTCATCGCCTGTCACGACTTCGGGCTCCTCGAGAAGGTCGACGTGCTGGGTTACGCCGAGCGGGGGGCGACCTTCCTGCTCAACAGCCCCTACCCGGTGGAGGAGGTCTGGGAGAGGCTGCCGGTCGAGACCCAGCAGCAGATCATCGACAAGCAACTGGAGTTCTACATCGTCGACGGCTACGCCGTGGCCGAGGCAGCCGGGTTGGGGCGCCGGGTGAACACGGTGCTCCAGACCTGCTTCTTCGCCCTCAGCCACATCCTGCCGACCGATGAGGCGATTCGGGAGATCAAAGCCTTCATCAAGAAGAGCTACGGCCGCCGCGGCGAGGCGGTGCTGACGCGGAACTACGACGCGGTGGATGCTTCCCTGGCCGCCATGCGCCGCATCGAAGTGCCGGCCGCAGTGCGGGGCGAGGTGCACCGGCACACTCCGGTTCCGGCCGATGCCCCCGAGTTCGTGCGCACCGTCACCGCCGAGATCATCGCCGGCCGGGGGGACCTGCTCCCGGTGAGCGCCTTCCCGGCCGACGGCACGTTCCCCACCGGCACCACCAAGTACGAGAAGCGCTCGATCGCCCTGGAGATCCCCATCTGGGACCCCGCCATCTGCATCGACTGCGCCCGCTGCGCCCTGGTGTGCCCCCACGCCGCCATCCGCATCAAGTACTACGACCCGGCGGTCCTCGATCAGGCTCCTGCGGGGTTCCTCTCCCGGGAGCCCAAGGGCAAGGAGTTCCCCGGCACCCTGCTCACCGTGCAGGTGGCCCCCGACGACTGCACCGGCTGCGGCGTCTGCGTGAGCATCTGCCCGGCGAAGAGCAAGGAAGAGGTGAAGCACAAGGCCATCGACATGGAGCCCAAGGACCCCCACCTGGAGCGGGAGCGGGAGCGCTTCGACTTCTTCCTCACCATCCCCGAAGTCGATCGGTCGCTGGTGAACCCCTCCTCACTGAAGGGCTCCCAGGCGCTGCTCCCTCTCTTCGAGTACTCGGGAGCCTGCGCCGGCTGCGGCGAGACCCCCTATGTGAAGCTGACCTCTCAGCTGTTCGGCGACCGGATGATGGTCGGCAACGCCACCGGTTGCTCCTCGATCTACGGGGGCAACCTGCCCACCACGCCGTGGACCACCAACGCCGCCGGCAAGGGCCCCACCTGGTCGAACTCCCTGTTCGAGGATGCCGCCGAGTTTGCCTTCGGCATGCGGCTGGCGGCCGACCAGAAGGCCGAGGCGGCGTCTGCCGCCATCAAGGCCCTGGCCGGGGTCATCGGCGACGACTTGGTCACGGCGACCCTGCAGGCCGATCAGACCACCGAGCAAGGCATCGAGGAGCAGCGGCGCCGGGTGGCCGCCATCCGCGAGCGCCTGGCCGGCGCCGCCACCACCGACGCCGGGTGGGCGCTCGGCCTCCTCGACGCCCTGGTGCGCAAGAGCGTGTGGGCCATGGGCGGCGACGGCTGGGCCTACGACATCGGCTTCGGGGGCCTGGACCACGTGCTGGCCAGCGGGCGGGACATCAACCTGCTGGTGCTCGACACCGAGGTGTACTCCAATACCGGCGGCCAGGCCTCCAAGGCGACGCAGCGGGGGGCGGTGGCCCGCTTCGCCAGCGGCGGCAAGCCCACCGCCAAGAAGGACCTGGGGCTCATTGCCATGTCGTACGGCAACGTGTACGTGGCCCAGGTGGCGATGGGGGCGAACATGACCCAGACGGTGAAGGCCTTCGTGGAGGCCGAGTCGTACCGGGGCCCCTCACTGCTCATCGCCTACAGCCCCTGCATCGCCCACGGCATCGACATGGCCGAGCAGATGGACCACCAGAAGGATGCGGTGGCCTCGGGTTACCTGCAGTTGTACCGGTACGACCCGCGGCTGGCCGCCGACGGGGGCAACCCGCTGCAATTGGACAGCCGGCCGGCGACGATCCCGGTGCGGGAGTTCACCACGAAGGAGGCTCGCTTCGCCATACTGACGCGCTCCAAGCCGGAGCGCGCCGAGGCACTGGCGGTGGCGCTCCAGCAGGATGCGGTCGAGCGCCGGCACCTCTACGAGGCCCTGGCCGCCGTGAAGCGGGATGTGCCCGGGGAGGACGAGAAGGCATGAGCGTGAACCTGGAGACCTCGTACCTGGGGATGACCCTGTCGAGCCCCCTGGTGGTGGCGGCGTCGCCACTGGGGCGCCGGGTCGCCTCCCTGCGCCGTCTGGAGGAGGCCGGGGCGGCGGCCGTGGTGCTCCCCTCGCTGTTCGAGGAGCAGATCGAGCACGACTCCTACCAGATGCAGGCCGCTCTCGAATCGGGGGCCGGCATCTACCAGGAGGCTGCCCGGGGCTATCTGCCGGAGGCGGCGGAGGGGTACACCAACGGGTCGGAGCGCTACCTGGCGCTGCTCGCCGAGGCCCGGCAGGCCCTCTCCATCCCGGTGATCGCCAGTCTGAACGGCGTGTCCGCCGGGGGCTGGGTGGAGTACGCCCGCAAGATGCAGGACACCGGGGCGTCGGCACTGGAGTTGAACGTCTACTTCATCGCCGCCGCCGTCGAGGAGACCGGCGAGCAGGTGGAGCGCCGCTATCTGGACCTGGTGACGGCGGTCCGCAAGGCCGTCGGCATTCCCCTGGCGGTCAAGGCGGGGCCTTACTTCTCCTCGATGGCGAACATGGCTCGGCGCCTGGTGGAGGCCGGGGCCGACGGCCTGGTGCTCTTCAATCGCTTCTACCAGCCCGACATCGACCTCGAGGATCTCAAGGTCCGGGCCAACGTGGAGCTGAGCACCTCGGCGGAACTGCGCCTGCCACTGCGCTGGATCGCCATCCTCAAGGGGCGGGTCGACGCCTCCCTGGCCGCCACCACCGGGGTGCACACCGCCGAGGACGTGCTCAAGGTGGTCCTGGCCGGGGCGGACGTGGCCATGTCGGCTTCGGCGCTGCTGCGCCAGGGGCCGAGCTGGCTGGGCGAGGTGCGCGCGGAGATGGCCTCCTGGATGGAGGAGCACGAGTACGACTCCATCGAGCAGATGAAGGGCTCGCTCTCCCAGGCGGCAGCGCCCGACCCGGCGGCCTTCGAGCGAGCCAACTACATGGAGTCGCTCATCAGCTACACCACGCCCAATCTGTAGGCGGTGTTGTCTCTCCCCGGGATGGGGGAGAGACGCGAGGCGGCAACCATCTTCAGCCCTGGACGCCCGCCGCCACGCGGCCGCCGAGCGGTGAGGGCGAAACCGCGACTCGACTCCTACAGCGCCCTGGCGCAGACCTGGAGAGGGTGTAACTGGAAGCCACTCTGCTCGAGGGCAGAGCGAAGCCAGTCCACGGCGGGAACCTCCATCTCCAGGCGCTCCGCTCCGGCCGCAGCGGCCAGATCCACCAGGGCGCGCAGCAGGATCCCGGCCTCCTCGGCGAAGGTGCCGAGCCACGCCACGTGGAAGGAGCCCTCGTCGCTTTCGGCCACCGCCCACCCCGACCGGGCTTGCCACAGGACGCGCCGCCGGGCCGCCGTCTCCAGGTCGCCCAGGGTGAGGCGCCGCCAGGACCAATGCGTGGCGAATAGGCCGTGGGCGGCCTGTTCCAGCGGTCCGCCCGCCCAGGCGAGCATGGCGGCGGCGGCTTCGGCGGGCGGGGCCGGGGTGAGGCGTTCCGGCGCCGGGACACGCTTGCCGCCGTTGCCCCCCGGGCTCGGCTTCCCCAGCTCGACGGGCCGTTCCGCCGCCAGCCAGGCCCCGACGGGACGGAAGCCGAGGGTGGAGAAGAGGGCCAGCGCCGACTCGTTCCACTCCTCGGCGGAGAGACGCATCACCCGAGCGCCGGCCGAGGCTGCCCAGACGGCGAGGTGCTCCAGGAGGGCGGCACCGAGGTGCCGGCGGCGATGATCGGGATGGACCCGCAGGCCCTGAGACCAGGCCTCGGCCGGGGATAGGAGGGCTCCCCGGGCGACACCGACGACTTCGCCGGCGACCTCGGCGACAACGGTGAGGGAGTCGGGGCCGGCGAGCCAGCGGTCGAAGGCTCGTTCGACGTAGTCGCCCCAGGGGAAGGTGCCCTGGGTGAAGGCAGCGATGGCCGGCTTGTCCTCGGGGCGCGCCGGGCGCAGCACGGGTTCCACGCCGGGGAGGATAGGGGGAGGGTTGTTTTGGCCACGGCAGTGGGAGGGGCGGAGGGGTAGGGCAAGATTGCGACGGAGGTGGTGGCTGTGTCCTGCCCCCTCCGCTCGGTGGCCGTGTGGTCGTGAAGCGTTGCGGTTCGCTTCGGGTGCCGCTTCGGCCCCCTCACCCCCCCCTGTGGGTGTGGGGGGGGGGTGCGGGCCTCCGCTGGTTCCCCGCCTGGCGGCGGGAGAGGCAAGAGGCCGCCTCAGAAGTCCGCGAGGTCCCGGGCCCGTGCCACGATGCCGTCGACCGACGGCATCACCTGCTCCTCGAGGGCCGGGGCGTAGGGAAAGGCCGGCACGTCGGGAGCGGCGTAGCGACGCACCGGGGCGTCGAGCCACTCGAAAGCCTTCTCGCCGATCTGTGCCGCCACCTCGGCCCCGAAGCCGGCGAACTCGTTGTCCTCATAGACGATGAGCACCTTGCCGGTGCGCCGGACCGCCGCTTCCACGGACACCCAGTCGAGGGGCCGGATGGTGCGCAGGTCGAGCACTTCGGCCTCGATGCCGTCGCCCGACAGCAGGTCGGCTGCCTCCACGGCGTAATGGGCCATGGTGCCGTAGGCGATGATCGTGAGGTGGTCGCCGGTGCGGCGCAGCGCTGCCCGCCCGAGGGCCACCCGGTGAGGGCCCGGCGGGATCGGCCCCTTGGCCAGGCGATACAGCTTCCTGGGCTCCAGGAAGAGGACCGGGTCTGGGTCCTCCACCGCGGCGCGCAGCAGGCCCTTGGCATCGGCCGGCGTGGAGGGGATGACGACTTTGAGGCCGGGCACGTGGGCGTAGAAGCCCTCGATCGACTGGCTGTTGTACAGCGCCCCGCGGATGCCCCCGCCGTAGGGGGCCCGGATCACCAGGGGGCACGACCAGCCCCCGCCGGAGCGGTAGTGCAGGCGGGCGGCCTCGGAGACGATCTGGTTGAAGGCGGGGTGGATGAAGTCGGCGAACTGGATCTCGGCGATGGGCCGGGCCCCTGCGGCGGCCATGCCGATGGCGGCCCCCACGATGAGGGATTCGGCCAGCGGGGTATTGAAGCAGCGCTCGGGCCCGTAGGCGTCGGTGAGGCCCATCGTGGCCTTGAACACGCCCCCCTTGGGGTCGGCGACGTCCTCGCCGAACACGAGGGCCTCGGGATGGTCGGCCAGGATTTCGTGAAGGGTCTTGTTGATCGCGGTGACCAGGTTGGACTCGGGGCCCGCGGGGGCCGCCTCGAGGGCCTCGGCCGCCTGCAGGTTGCGCAGCGGGCGGGCGTAGACCAGGCCCAGGGCGTCCGCGGGGTCGGGAGCCAGTTCGGCGGCGGCCACCGCGGCGGCCACGGCGGCGCTCGCCTGCTCCTCAACGGCCTCCTCCTCGGCCTCGGTGAGCAGGCGGCTCTCCACCAGGTACTGGCGGAGGAGGGCGATAGGGTCGTGCCGCCGCCACTCCTCGACCTCCTCGGCCGAGCGGTACGGGCGGTCGTCGTCGGAGGTGTGGGCGTAATAGCGGTAGGTGCGAGCCTCGATGAACGTGGGCCCTTCCCCAGCCCGGGCCCGCTCGGCGGCCCGGGACACCGCCTCGTACACCTTCAGCACGCGGTTGCCGTCGATGGAGCAGGCCTCCATGCCGTAGGCCCGAGCCCGCGCCGCCAGGTCGCCGGCCACGGCGTCGGCGGCCGGCACCGAGATGGCGTACTGGTTGTTCTGGATGAGGAAGATCACCCCGAGCTTGCGGAGGGCGGCGAAGTTCAGCGTCTCGTGGAGGTCGCCCTGCGATGTGGACCCCTCGCCGCCCGTCACCAGCACCACACCGGGCCGCCCGGTGCGACGCAACTCAAGGGCGATGCCGGCGGCGTGGGGGAACTGGGTGCCGATGACCAAGGAGCGGCTGAACACCCGCAGCCGGGGCAGGGACCAGTGGCTGGGCATCTGGCGGCCGCCGCTGCCGGGGTCGGCCTCCTTGGCGAAGAGGCCGAGGAACAACTCCTCGGGGGTCATGCCCAGGGCGACCATGAAGGCGAGGTCGCGGTAGTAGGGCACCGACCAGTCCGCCTCACGGTTCAGGGCGAAGGCGGCACCCACCTGGGCCGCCTCGTGCCCGGAAGACGACACCACGAAGGGCACCCGCCCCTGGCGGAATAACGCCCACATGCGGTCGTCGAGGCGCCGGGCCAGCACCATGAGGCGGTACATTTCGTGTACCGCCTCGTCGCTCAACCCGAGCGCCAGGTGGTTCTCTTCCGGGTCGATGCCGATGGCCACGTGGTCTCCTCTCGCTGCGGCGTGCCACACCCGACGCCATGAGCGGGGCCGGGTGGCGTACGAGAATGCCGCAGGTTAGGCCCGGTCCTCGCCACTGCGCCGGAACATGCGCAGGCCGCCGATGCCGTGGATCCGCTCTTCGGCCAGTTCCACTGCCGCGTGGTGGGGAGACATGCCCCGCTCGTGGGCGGCGTGGAGCACCGCCAGCGTGTTGTCGTAGATGCGTTCGATGTGGGCGATCGCCTTCTGCTCCTTGTAGCCGCGGATCTCCTCGCTCACGTTGATGAGGCCCCCGGCGTTGACCACGAAGTCGGGGCCGTACAGGATGCCCCGGCCCAGCAGGCGCTTGGCATCTTCATCGCATGCCAACTGATTGTTGGCCGCCCCCACCACCGCGCTGCAGCGCAATTGGGCGATGGTCTGCTCGTTCAGGGCCCCGCCCATGGAGTTGGGGGAGAAGATGTCGCACTCGACGCCGTAGATCTCGTCGACGGGGACCACTTTCACCCCGGGATGCTTGGCCTGGATGGCCTTGAGCGCGGGCGGGAAGGCGTCGGCCACCACGCAATTGCACCCGGTGTCCACGAGCAGGTCGAGCAGGCTGGTGCCCACCTTGCCCACGCCCATGATGCCAACGGTGCGGCCGGCGAGATCGTCGGTCTCCCACAGGAACCGGGCGACGGCCCGCATGGCGGCGGCGATGCCCAGAGCCGTCTTGGGCGAGGGGTCGCCCGATCCGCCCTCCTCCACGGGCACCCCCACCACCCAGCGGGTTTCGCGACGAATCATGTCCATGTCCTGGGCGTCGGTCCCGACGTCTTCGGCCGTGATGTAACGGCCCTGCAGCGAGTCGATCACCCGGCCGTAGGCCCGCCACAGGCGCTCGGACTTCCCCTTGCGCGGGTCACCGATGAGCACCGCCTTGCCACCCCCCAGGTCGAGACCGGCGGCGGCCGCCTTCAGGGTCATCCCCATGGAGAGGCGGAGCACGTCCTCGAGGGCCTCGGCCTCCGTGGCATACGGGAAGAAGCGAGTCCCGCCGAGGGCGGGACCGAGAGCCGTGGAGTGGATGGCGATGATGGACTTGAGCCCCGAGGCGGGGTCGTAACCGAAGACCAGTTCCTCGTGGCCCCGGTTACCTATCGCTTCGAATACCCCCAACGCCGTGCTCCTTTCACCAGACAGAACCCAACCCTGCTGCCACCCTACCAAATGGCGGAGCAGTCCACCCGGGGCCTCGGACCCTGCCGCCGGTAGCATTCCGGCCCGGTGACCTTCACCACCTACCTCCGGGTGTACGTCCCGGCCGACGGTCGGCAGGTGACGGAGCACGTTTCCGACCCCCGGCCCCGGGTGCTGGTGCGCGGTGCCTACGGGGTGTGGTCCGAGTCGTCCCGCGAGGACGCCTTCGTGATCGAGCGCGACGGGCAGCGCTACGTCTGCCCCCGCCACCCCGGGCTCCGGATGCTCGAGGGTCTCCTCGCCTTCCGCAACGCCTACCCCGCCCCGGTGTCTTCGTCGCTGGTGCCGGAGTCGCTGGCCCACCGGGCGGCGGCGGAGTTGGACCGCCTCCACGCCCGCCATCCCGGTGTCCGTTCCCACATCCTCAGTTCGCCCTTCCACGTTCCGCCACGGTGGTTCGCCGCTTTCAACCCGAAGGAGCGCGAGCTGGTAGCGGGCCGCGGCGGCCTTACCATCCGTTACCGCACCGGCCGGGGGGCGGCGGTTCGCCGCCTGCAGCGGGCGCTGCGCATCCTGGAACGGGCCGGCTTCGACGAGACCACCCTCACCCAGGTGCGCGACCTGGTGGAGTGGCTGCGCGGCTTCCCCGGCGACGCGCTGGTGGAACTCGACTACGGCGGGGCGGCCCATTGGTTCAGCGAAGGGGAACTGGCCACCGACGAGACGGCCGAGGATGTGGCCGCCAGCTTGCGGGCCTTGCAGCGGGGGGACTTCGAGGCGGCCGGCGAGCACTACAGCCGGGTGGCGGCCCGCTGGGCTCACGCCCAGTCGCTGACCTTTGCCAGTTGAGGGCGCGCCCCCGGCGGCGGGTTTAGCATGAAGGGGGTGCGTGGATAGATTTGCCCCGGAATCGCACCTCGGTCGGTGGCCGGTCGAGATCGACAGGACCCGTGGCCTATCCGCACACTCCCTAAGGCCGGGGAGCCGAATCGCCGGGGGAAGTCCGTGGACCTGATCCGTTGCCCGCAGTGCGGCGGGGGAATCGTCACCCGGGAGATGTGGGGCTGGGTGAACCCGGCCACCGGCAGGTATGTGACGCGGTTCATCGGGTTCCGCTTCGACACCCTCTTCCTCTCGCTGGTCATGTTCGGTGTTGGGATCCTCTATGCCGCCTTCTACCTGGTGGCCGGGCCCGGCTACCTGGTGTGGCGCCTGTTCTCCCGCCGGAAGTTCTCGGTGCGCCGCACCGAGTACATCTGCGAGGAGTGCGACCACCACTGGACGGTGGACCAGGGAGGGCGGAGCTGACACTGCCCCCGGCCCTTCCACCGTCGTGGGAGGCTCCTATGTCAAGCGGGACTGTCGGGTTTTCGGTGTAGCTGCGGTGGTGGTTGTCATTGGTGGTTGCTGAGGATTCTGCCTTCGAAGGTGATGGCGAAGGCGTTGAGGGCGGCTTTCCATCGGTTCATCCAGCGGGCCCTTCCTCTTCCCGTGGGGTCCAGACTACGCACTACCAGGTAGAGGCACTTCAGGGCGGCCTGGTCGGTGGGGAAGCGCCCGCGGGCCCGGGTGGCCCGGCGCATGCGGGCGTGGAGTGATTCGACGGTGTTGGTGGAGTAGATGACCTGGCGGATCTCCGCCGGGTAGTCCAGGAACGGGGTGAACTCGGTCCAGGCGTTGCGCCACAGGCGGATGACCGCCGGATACTTGCCGCCCCACTTCTCGGCGAACCCCTCGAAGCGTTCCTGAGCGGCGGCTTCGGTGGGGGCGGCATAGACCGGACGCAGGTCCCGGGCCATGGGCTCCCAGTCGGCGCGGGAAGCCGGCCGGAAGGTGTTGCGGATCAGATGCAGCACACAGGTCTGCACCACGGCCAGCGGCCAGGTGGTGGCGATGGCTTCGGGGAGGCCTTTCAGCCCGCCGCAGACGACGATGCACACGTCGGCGACGCCCCGGTTGCGTAGTTCGGTGAGCACGGCGAGCCAGAACTCGGCGCCTTCGGCCCCTTGGCCGGCCCACAGGCCCAGGATGTCCCGTTCCCCGTCGACGTTCACTGCCACCACCGGGCAGACGGGTCGGTTGGTGACCTGCCCGTCGCCGATCTTGACCACGATGGCGTTGATGAACAGGACCGGGTGTACCGCATCCAGCGGCCGGGCCTGCCATTCCTATCTCCGCCAGCACCGCGTCGGTGATCGCCGAGATCATGTCCCGGGACACCTGCGCCCCATACACCTCGGCCAGATGCGCCTGCACCTCCCCCGTCGTCGAACCCTTCGCCGACAGGGAGATGACCAGCTCATCCACCCCCGGCAGCCTTCGCTGCCGCTTAGGCACCAGGCGAGGGTCGAAGCTGCCGTCCCGGTCCCGGGGCACCTCCAGTTCGACGGGGCCGACGTCGGTCAACACCGTCTCGGCCCGAGTACCGTTACGGGAGTTGCCCCCGTTGCGGCCTCGAGGATCATGCTTCGAATAGCCCAGATGGTCGGTGAGCTCCGTCTCCAAGCCGGCCTCCAACACCGTCTTGGTCAGGCCGGCCAAAAGCCCATCCGGGCCCACCAGGCTCACCCCCTCCCGGCGGGCCCGCTCCACCAGTTCCTCCGCCAGCAGACGATCCGGCTCCCCAGCCGGCGGCGCTCCCTTCCGCCGACCGCCACCACGACGGCCAGCATCCCAGATCAGGCAGTCACACCGTTATCCCGACACTCCCGGAATGGGCTATGCAGGCAGGGTCTCGTTCACTAGATTATGGGAAGGGCGATTGGTGAGAAGGGGACGGGGCATGACTCAGGACGAGAAGGCTCGGCTTGAACGGTCAGTGTCGTCGCTGGACTTGTCCCTGGAGCTTTTCTGTGCTCTTCGACGCGACGGGCTCATGGTCATGCGCAACGAGGCATGGGAACGCTTCCTGGGCTACTTCCCGGAGGAGTTCAGTTCATTGTCTTTCTTCGACCTTCTCCATCCGGATGATCGAGGGCGACTCATACGTCCGGACGATCCCTCCGGTGAGACGTCGTTGATCCTTGGCGTGAAGGCACGGGTGCGGCGTGCGGACGGCGTCTACAGGCAAGTGGAGTGGAGCATCCTCCCCGCCCGCGAGTCCGGCGTCATGTACGTGCTGGGACGCGATACTGCTGAGTCTGATTCGGCGGCGGCTCTTGCCAGCGAAATCGACCGACTCCACCACGACATCGACATGCTCGGCGGAGTCCGCGACAGCCTCGACCTGTGCGTGTCGATGCAGGAGGCCAGCCAGCTCATTCGCCGGTTCTGCCGCGACTCGATGGGCGGGCGGATGGGTGAGGTGTGGATCTCCAACTCCTCCAGGAACCTTTTGGAGCGAATCGCCCGTTGGGGTGACGGCGACGAGGACATGCTGGCGATGATGGAGCCCGTCGAATGCTGGGGGATGCGAAGTGGCCGGGCCCACTTCTACGACCCGAACGGCGCCGGGATGCGGTGCAAACATCTCAAGGAGAAGGTCTGTCGATCGTTCTGCACTCCGCTGAAGGGAACGAACGAAATCGTCGGGTTGCTGACGACGTGGGAGGAGGCAGAGGGAATTGAACCGACGTGGCACAGCTATGCCCGGCGGGTCACCACCATTTCTGAGGTCCTGGCGATGGGGCTGTCGAATCTCGCCGCTCGGGAGACGCTGCGATCCCAATCGATCCGCGATCCGCTGACGGCCCTGTACAATCGGCGGTTCATGGAGGAGTCGCTCGACCGGGAGCTGGCACGAGCCACCCGGCACGAGTCCTTCGTCGGCCTGATCATCCTCGACCCCGACAACTTCAAGCGCTTCAACGATGAGTTCGGCCACCGGGCCGGCGACACCGCTCTCATCGAGGTGGGCAGCTTGCTGCGCGACAGCATCCGGACCGAGGACGTTGCCTGCCGCTACGGCGGCGAGGAGTTCGCGGTGATCATGCCCGGCGCCCCGCTGGAGGCGACGACACGGCGGGCCGAGGGCATCTTGGAGGCGGTCAGGAGTATCGCCGTCCGCGACGTTGGCGGCAAGACTGTGGGCTCGATCACCATGTCTGCGGGCATCTCCCACTTCCCGGACCACGGCGCTACCAGCGACGCCCTCGTCGAAGCAGCCGACATTGCCCTGTTTGCTGCCAAGAACGCTGGGCGCGACTGCGTGCGCGTGGCCCCCCAAGCTGGTTCCGATCCTGATGAGCCCGCTCAAGCCGGTTAGTCGGACGCGGTAGGCCCCGGCCATCAGACCGGCATCACCACCAGCCGCCCAGACTCTCCACGCTGCCGCGCCTCTCCCATTTCGCCGGGGCCGCGCCTCGAGCAACCTGGCGCCGGCCAGGGCACTCGGCCTACGGCGCCGCAATCCCGACCGGCCCGGTGTGGGCGAGCACGAGCCTCCGTTCTTCGATGGTCCCCTGGAGTGACGCGCTGTCAGTTGGGAACTCGATGGTGGAGCCTCGGCAGCGCCAGCACGAACTCCAAGCTGGCGAGGTCTTGGCAGGGGCGCCGAAGCCCCTCTGACGCGTGATCGCCGTCCCATCGGCGGGGGTGACCTCACTCGTCCACCACGAGGCTGAACGCAACGCCCGTGACGGTCATGTTTCGACAAGGGTGCTGACGGCACGTACCTGGTGATCGCCTGGACTCTTCTCCCCTCACCCGAGCCCGGGGCGGTGTACGTGATGGGGCGCGAAGCCCCGGAGGTCGGTTCGGAGACGGCGCTCGCAGCCCAGGTCGAACAACTCCACAGGGACATCGGCACTGTGGCGGCTATGCGCGACAACCTCGACCTGTGCCTCACGATACCGGCTCATCGGGTTTCAGCGGGGTGTGAGGGTGGCAAGCAGGTCCCAGTTGGGTCTGCCGGCATAGAGCAGTACGCGGATGCGCTAGTGGTGGAACCGGCGGAACCCGAACGCGACCCGCTTGACCCCTTTGATGGAGACTGCGCGGGAGCGTGGGGAGCGGTTGCTTGATGGGTCTGGCTGCAATGCCGGGCTGATGGTCGGGGTCCCTCGATACTCGGTGTGAAGCGAACCACGCCGAGAGGAGGGACCCCGATGGTCCTGGATGCTATGACCGTTCGCCTGCACTTGCAGAGGTTGCGGGTGGTGCAGGTGCTGGCGGATCTGCCGGAGCGGCTGGAGGTTGAGGTGGAGGACGCGCGGCGGGTGGTGCGCTGCCCGCATTGCGGGTTCC
>JBDROA010000112.1:0-4881 GCA_043810615.1 Actinomycetota bacterium
AGTCGGACCTGGCCGAGGCCGACTTCAACCGGGCCATCGAGATGAGCCGGACCATCGGTTACCGCCACGGCGAGGCGGTGTACCAGATGAACCTGGGGATTCTGCACGTGATCAAGAACCAACTCGGAGCGGCCCTAACCGCCTTCGATCAAGCCGCTACTACCTACTCCGACATCGGAAACGGGCGCGGCCGAGCACTGGTACTCGCCAACTCGGCCTGGATCCGCCACGCCAACTTGGGCGACAACGAGCGAGCCGAGCAGGAGACCGCGGAGGCCTACACCGTCTACGAACAGATCGGCGACATTCGCGGCCGCGCGCAATGCCTGGTAGTCCTGGGCAGCATCAAGGCCGAGAGTGGCTTCGTCGAAGAGGGCCGCAGGCTTCTTGAGGACGGTGTTGCTCTCACTCTGGAAGCGGAGGATTCGTGGCTCGCTGCTCAGGCCTTGCGTGAACTCGCGTCCGTGGAGTTGGCAGCTGGCCTCGCAGAAGCCGGAATCGCCCATGCGACGAAAGCCGAAGGTCTGTGTGAACAGATCGGCATGAACGACTTGCGGGTGGGCATCAAGGCACTTCGTGGGCGGCTACTCCTAGAAGCTGGGCAAGTGGATCAGGCGCTGAGGGTCACAGCCGAGGCGATGGCAGACCTGCACCCAGGAGTTGAGCTGGCCTACCGTGTTCCCTTCGCACACGGACTCGCCCTCGCGGCCGCTGGTCGACTCGCCGAGGCCGACTCCTACTTGGAGCTCGCCCATGAACACCTCACAGCCCTCCTGAGTGACCTGAGCGAGCCGGATCGTGCCACAGCCTTGTCGATCGTCCCCGCCCACAGGCAAGTGATCGAAGCCTGGACACGGCGACGGCCGCGCCGTACCGCGCAGCGACTCGCCCGCCTCGGGGTGCCGACGGGCCGCCCGCTGGCGGACCACGAGTGGGTCTCGGTCACCTGGACCCTCCAGGTACCGGCCGACGACCAGATCGGAAACCCCGTGGAACGCCGCCGCCGGCGTCTCCTTCGCCTGCTCGCCGAGGCCGCCGCTCAAGGTGGGGCCCCAACGGTGGACGACCTGGCCCCGGCGCTCGCCGCCAGCGTCGCCACGGTGCGCCGCGACCTGGCCGCCCTCCGCAGGTTGGGCCATCCTGCCGTCACCCGGGGAACTCGCGGAGCCCCAGCGTCCTGAGCGCAAGGTCGGCAGCATCACTGAGACACACGCGAGACACCCTGCGCCGAACCTCGATACGCTTCATCGACAGCACACCGAGGAGGACTCGTGCGCAGGCGCATCGCCTTCATCGCCCTGGGCGCAGCCACCTTTCTTGCAGCGAATGTGGCGCCTGTCCTGGCCATCTACCGCCCCGGGCACTGACACTGAGGAGGACTCGCCGGTGACCAGAGGCGCCGGCGACGCAACGACCCGACGAGCCGCGGCCGCGTCCCCGGGTGCCCCGCAACGGCAGGGCCCCACCCCGCTGGCCGGGCTTCGTCTCTCCTGAGGCAGGGCCCAGTCCTCTTGGCAGACACCATCGGACTTCCCCGACGCGGCAGCATGCGGAGCCGGTGAACGCGGGGCTACCATGGCGGGGCGACCAAATGGAGGCAAATGGCGGTCGTCATCCAGCCCACCCCCAACCCCAACGCCCTCAAGTTCGTGGTCGGCGGCCATGTCGCCACCCCCACCAGCTACATCGCCGGGCGCCCCGCCGACCACCCTGCTGCGGCCGCCCTGCTTGCCCTTCCGGGGGTCGCCAGCGTCTTCATGTCGGCCGATTTTGTCACCCTCTCCAAGACGCCGGACGCCTTCTGGGACGAGATCACCCCGGCGGCGCGTCGCATCCTGGAGGAGCACTTCTCCGGCTGAGGCCGGCCCGGGCGGCGCCGCCCGGGCGGCGCCTGTCCGGCGCGGTGCCGAAACCCGGGAACTCCCGGACCCCAGCGCCGCTGTGCCTCCACATCATGCGCGCTCGCGGCGACGGGATTGGCGGTCGTGCTGCTGGTCGGGCGGGCCGGGGCAGCGGGATCGGATCCGCATGAATCGAGGCTGCCTCCGATAGCCCTCCTCGACATCAGGATCAGCGGCCCCAGCGCCACTTCCGACGAGCCGCGCCCGGCGGCGGCCTGGAAGCATGCCACCAACCGGTACCTGGTCGTCTGGCACGACCATCGCAAGATGCCGATCCGGGGCATCGACATCTGCGGGTGGCGGGTGACCTTCCACGACACACCCGCCGGAGGCGGAACCCGCGTCGGGGGTCCCCAGGCCACCGGGCGGTGCCGGCTCGTCTCGGAGGACGCTCGGAACAAGCCGGCCGTCGGCTCACACGTCCACGGGCGACACCTGGGCACCGATGGCAAGTCGGCCCGGAGGACTCTCGCGTGAGTGGTGCCGGTGCTACCGACCGGGCATCCCTCGCTGCGGCGGCCTGGAACCAGAACTCCGCCCGCTACCGGGTCTCCTGGGGGGACACCCAGCGGCTGGTGATCCGGGGATCGGACAACTACGCGCGGCGCCTGGCGGGGTGAGACACTCCCGACCGAGCTGCCGGTGCCGGCGTCGGGACGGTCCCGGAGTAGTCGTCGACGACCTCGGGGGCGCTGACCCCACGGACCGGAGCCCTGGCGGCCCTCGGTCGGCCTTTCCCTCCCCTCATCGGGCCGCGTCTGTCATCATCGGCTGCCCGGGACCGACCGAGGGGAGAACACCGTGCCCACCCGACGACTACCGACTGCGGTCTCCGCACCCCTGCTGCCGGGCGTCGCACTGGCCGCATGTGGTGAAGGCGCTGCGCCCGGCACCACCGCACCGAGCACCACGGCTGCTGCCACGACAACCGCCGCGGCCACCACAAGCGCTCCGACGGCCGCCGCCGCTCCCCCCGCCGCCTTTCAGCATCGCCACCCCCGCCTTCGAGGACGGCGCGGACATCTCACCCACCAACACGTGCATGCTGGACAACACCTCGCCCAAAGTCGCCTGCAGCGGGGTCCCGGGGGGTACCACCTCGTTGGCCCTGACCGTGGTGGACCCCGATGCCTCCGGCTTCGTCCACCGGGTCGTCTGGAACATCGCCCGGGACTCGACGGGTCTGGCCGCCGGGGTCCCGGGTGACTCCGACCCGGCCGGCGGCGCCCGACACGCCCTCAACGACTTCGCCCCGTTCGTCGAACCGGGCGAACTCGGACCGGGGGGAGCCCCCTTCAAGACCATCGGGCACGACGGGCCCTACCGAGGGGCGGTGCACACCTACCGGTTCGCGATCTACGCGCTCACCAGTGCCATCGACCTGCCGGGCGGCAGTCCGGCTGCCGAGATCCTGGGCGCCATCGAAGCCGGCCGCGCCGACGGCAGCCTCATCGCCGAGGCGACGATCACCGGGCGCTCTGGGCCCGAGGGGTAGCCTTGCCCGATCCCGAGGAAGGCACCTTCGCCACGTGCCGAGTTGTCCCCCTCGCCACGCAGTAAACCTCGGCGGATACGCTTGTCCGGATCCGACGACCGAGAAAGGCCGGGCCAACATGCGCAGGAGCCCGAGCATGGCCGTGGCGCTTCTGATGGCGCTGGCCGCCCTTGCCCTGGCAAGCTGCGGAGACGGCGGCGTCTTCCAGGGCTCGACCACGACACACACCGAGGCCCCTTCCACCACAGCGGCGCCGACCACAACCGGGACCACGCCGGCGACCACCCCCTCGTCAAGCACAAGTACCGCAACGACGCCCACGGTGGCGACCACCCTGGGCCCGCCTCCGGTGTCCCTCGAGTTCCTCGCCGACGGCCTGAACATCGTCGACTTCGGAGCCACCCCGAACGACGCCATCGACGCAGTGCGCTCTTACCTCGGCTTCGCCCCGACCTTCGACAGCGGGTGGGGGCCGGCCTGGGGCGACTACGGGGCCTGCCCGGGAACCGGGTACCGCCAGGTCGCCTTCCAGGGTCTGGTCCTGAAGTTCACCGATGCCGACATCTTCCAGCCGGCCGGGATCAGGCACTTCTTCTCGTGGTCGTACGACGGGAACCCGCCGGGGATCGCCTTCGGACCACTCGACCTGGGGATCACCGTCACCGACCTCCAGGCCCTCCACCCCTCGGTGCTCATCTTCGGCGGCGATGAGGTGTTCGGGTCCACTTTCCGGGTCGAGGGCGCCGGCGGCGAGCAGTTGTGGGGAACGCTCAGCGGGACCGGCGCCGGCGACACGGCCACCTTCTTGACCGGCGGCTGGGGCTGCGGCGAGTAGCGGTTCCGGGTTGCCGGAGAGGACCGGCAGCCGGCATCCTCGACGGCGCCGCCACCCCACCCCGCATCCGCACCGCAGCGGCGATCGCACCCGCCCGAGTCAGGCGTCATCCGGCGCAGGCGACCCGAATCTGCTCCAAGGGGCTCAGGACCCGCGCCGCCATTCGCCTCACCCCCCGGATCCGGCTCAGTCCGCCACGAACACCGCCACCGGCCAGCGATTGCCCACCTCGTCGGCCAGGGTGAGCACCACCCTCCAGCCGACGCCGTCGGCCTGCGCCGCCACCAGGCGCGGCTCGGTTCCCCACCCGGCCACCGATGCCAGGGCCTCGTCCACCACCCACTGCGGCGCCTCCGCCGTCTCCTCCGGCCATGGTCCCGGCTCCGGGCCGGCGGGCAACCCGACCGGCGTCGGCAGGTCGACCACCGTCGAGCCCCCATCGACCGCCACCGCAATCGTCACTTCGACCGCTCGCACCGGCAGGCGGTAGAAGCCCCGATCGGGCGGGGCGCCCAGCGAGCGGAACACCACTCCCACCCGGAAGCGGCCTTCCGAGACCTCTTCCACCCGGAAGGCGCGGGCCCACTCGACGTAAGAGAGGCCCCCGGCGGCGTCCTGGGGCATGTCGGGGACCGCGGCCCCGCCGGGCA
>JBDROA010000113.1:0-12938 GCA_043810615.1 Actinomycetota bacterium
CCCGGCATCATCACGTCGAGGATCACGAGATCCGGAGCCATCCGATCGAAGGCGGTGAGGGCCGACTTGCCGTCGGCCGCCTCGACCACCTCGAAGCCGTCGGAGCGGAGATACGAGGCGACGATCCGGCGGATGTTGGCCTCGTCGTCGACGACGAGGATGCGGTGCGGGTCCATGGATACGATGTTAGGGATGGGGCCCCGGGATGCCCGGGGCCCCATCCGATTCGAGGGTCTGCCTCTTTCTCGACAGCCCGGGCGAGATCAGTGGTCCTGACCCCGCTAAATGCCGGTCCCGGTGCCGTCGCAATCGCCGGTGCCGTCACCGAGGCCATGCCCGGAGCCATCGCCCGGGCCCTCTCCCCTGAAGCCCGAGCCGTCGGCCGGACCGTAGCGGTTGCCGGCGCCCGAAGCGCTCCCGGTGCCGTCGCCGGGGCCGTGCCCCGACCCGTCACCGGGCGCCGGGGCCAGGCCGCTGCCGTCGCCGGGGCCGTAGCCGAAGGCGTTGCCCTCGCCGATGCAGTCCCCGTCGCACGAGCGCAGCTGGGCCTGATCCCCAGCCTGCTCCTGGACCTCGGCCGGCCGATCGGCCTTGCCTGCGGCCAGAGCCACTGTGGGAACGGCGGCCACGACCGCCAGCAAGCCCACGATCAACAGAGCTTTCTTGAGCATCTCCCTGCTCCTTTCCGGATCCCTTTCGATCCCATCGGGTGATACACCGTTATCGAACCCGACCGGGATGAAGGCCAGCCGGAAGGCTTCGTGAAGCTTTCGTGAACCTCCGGCGGCAGAAAACGCCCGCTTCCGGGTGCGGGAGTCCGGACGTCGCGGCCTCGGCCCGGGGAAGCCGAGAACTCCGGAGTCAACCGGGCAGAGCCTCGAGGATCGTCCCGCCGCCCACCACTTCGTCTCCCCGGTACAGCACCGCCGCCTGCCCCGGGGTCACCGCCGCCTGCGGCTCCCCGAACCACACCCGCCACTCCCCCACCGCCCCCGGCTCCAGTCGGGCGGCGGCCGAGGGGGAGCGATAGCGCACCTTGACCTCGAGGCCGCCGTCTTCGAGGGGCCGCCCCGCCACCCACGACACCTCGCCCACCCGGCAGCCGGCGGCCAGGAGGTCGTCGGGGCCGCCGACCACCACCGTGGCCGAGTCGGGCCGGATTGCCACCACGTAGCGCGCCTCCCCCACCGCCACCCCCAGGCCGCGGCGCTGGCCCACGGTGAAGCCGGCCACGCCGTCGTGGCGGCCGATCTCCTGCCCCGAGGTATCGACGATGGGCCCCGGGGCCGCCGCCTCAGGGAACTGCTCCCGCAGGAACTCCCGGTACCCGCCCGCGCCCACGAAGCACAGGTCCTGGCTCTCCGGCTTGTCGGCTGTCGACAGGCCCAGGCCCCGGGCGCGCTGGCGTACCTCGTCCTTGCTCATCTCCCCCACCGGGAAGGCCAGTCGGGACAGGTGCTCCTGCCCGAGCATGTAGAGCACATACGACTGGTCTTTGGCGAGGTCCGCGCCGCGGAGCAGGTGGGAGCCGTCGGGGCCACGACGGACACGGGCATGGTGGCCGGTGGTCAGGATGTCGAAGCCGAGGCGCTCGGCCTCCTCCAGCAAGGCGCCGAAGCGCACCCGACGGTTGCACTCGATGCAGGGGTTCGGGGTCAGGCCGCGGCGGTAGGCGGCGGCGAAGGGTTGGATCACCGCTCCGCAGAAGATGTCGGTGTAGTCGAGGGTGTGGTGGGCGATGCCCAATTGCGCCGCCACCCGCCGGGCATCGCCGGCGTCGGAGCAGCACCCGGGCCCGTCGGTCGCCGGTCGGCAAGTTTGCACCAGGGTCACCCCGGCCACGTCGTGCCCGGCCTCCGCCAGGAGGGCGGCGGCGACGCTGGAGTCCACCCCGCCGGAGAGGGCGGCGAGGACCTTCACAGCCGCGGCCCCAGCGCCTCCACCACCAATCCGGCCGCGCCGTCGCCGTCGTCCGGACGGGTGGTCCACCCAAAGGTGAAGCGCAGGCACTCCGCCGCCTCCGCCGGGGACATGCCCATGGCCAGGAGCACGTGGGAGGCCGCCGTCGCCCCGCTGTGGCAGGCCGACCCTGCAGCCGCCGCCAGCCCGGCCCGGTCGAGGAGGAGCAGCAGGTCCTCGGCCCGCACCCCCGGGAAGCGCAGGTGGCTGTGCTGGACGAGGCGGTCCTCCCGGGCGCCGTTGACCTCCAGACCGGGGACCGCGGCGGCCAACGCCCCCTCGAAGCGCCGCCGGGCCTCGCCCACGTCGCGGCGGAAGCGCTCCCGATCGGCTGCCGCCGTCTCCATGGCCGCCACCATGCCCACGATCCCGGCGACGTTGTGGGTGCCCGAGCGGCGTCCCGCCTCCTGGCCGCCGCCGTGGAGGACCGGTTCCAGGGAGACCCCCGAGCGCACCCAGAGGAGGCCTACCCCCTTGGGACCGCCGAACTTGTGAGCGGCCAGGGTCAGCAGGTCCACCCCCAGGCGGTCCACTCGAACCTCCTCCGACACGAACGACTGCACCGCATCGGAGTGCACCAGGGTGCCGGGATGCGCCGCGCGGACTGCCGCCGCCACCCCGGCTACCGGCTGGCGGGTGCCGGTCTCGTTGTTGGCCGTCATCACCGAGACCACCGCGGTGCCGTGATCGATTAGGCCGGCCACCCCCGCCGGGCCCACCACCCCGCGGGCATCGACCCCCGCCACCGTCACCGGGCAGCCCAGGCCTCCCAGGAACGCTGCGGTCTCCAGCACTGCCGGGTGCTCCACCGCGCTGATCACTACCCCGCCCCGGCGCCCCCCGGCGAGGGCCGCGCCGGCCAGGGCCAGGTTGTCGGCCTCGGTGCCGCCGCCGGTGAAGACGACCTCCAGGGGATGCGCCGCACCCAGCAGGCCGGCGGCGCTCTCCCGCGCCTCCTCCAGGGCGTTCTTGGCCCGCCGGGCTATCCCGTGGGCGCCCGACGGGTTGCCGAAAGCCTCGGCCAGGAAGGGGGCCATCGCCTCCCGGGCTTCCGGGCGCAGCGGGGAAGTGGCGGCGTGATCCACGTAGAGCATCGCCGGCGATTGTGGCAGAGAGCGGCCCCAAAAAGGGCAGCCCGCCCCGGGCAAGATCCGGCTAGCCCTGCTCGGGTTCCCCAGCCGGGCCCGCCGCCACCTGCTCCAAGAAGGCGGTCAGGGCCGCTTCGTAGCGGGCGGGGTCGGCGTTCCACGAGGCCCCGTGACCCGCCCCCGGCACCTTCTCGTACCGCACCAGATCGGGCAGCGCCGCGGCAAACCGGTCGCTGACCGCCACCGGGGCGGAGGCGTCGGCGTCGCCGTGGAAGAGCAGGATGGGCACCTCGAAGTCGTCCGCCCGATCGACCTGGTTCAACGCCCCCCAGTCCACCCCCCAGCGCAGGGTGGCCAGGCCCTTGGCCCAGCCCACGATGAAGCCGGGGACGTTGTGCTGGTGGGCGTCGCCGTCGACCACCGCGCCCGGGTCGAACAGGGGAGCGTCGAAGATCAGGCCGGCCACCAGGCGTGCCTGGGAAGACTCGTGGAGGAACATGGCGGCGGCCGTGCCGCCCATACCCCAGCCGAACAGGACCACGTCGACGGCACCCTCCTCGACGGCGTACTCCACCGCCGCCTCGAGATCCTCCCACTCCGGGTCGCCCAGACCGTAGCGCCCGCCGCCGTCCGGCGCCCCGGGGTCGTTGCGGTAGGTGATAGTGAGGGTGGGGAACCCGGCGGCGGCCAGGGCGGGCAGCGCCCGGAGCGCCTCGCGCCGATAGGCGTCCCGGTCGTGGACGAGGATCACCCAGGTGTCGTCGTCTCCCGGCGTGTACCAGGCCGGGTGATTCCCCAGGGGTCCCTCCACGATCACGTTCTCGAACTCGACGCCCACGGCGGAGGGGTCGGACTCGAAGGCGTAGGCGTCCAGGGCGACGAGCAGGCCGGGGCGCAAGTCCCCCGCCACCTCGAGCAGCGGTCGCACCACCCCGGCCTCCGAGGTCGCCACCACCGGCCCTACCTGGGCGTACCCCGTCTCCCACTCCAGGCCCCAGGTCCCCAGCGCCTCACCCGAGCCGCGGGGCAGGGTCATCTCGCCGTCGGCCACGGCCAGGACCTCGATGCCGTAGGTGGGCAGGCCGTGGGCCGAGCGCAGGAGCAGGCCGTCCACCCGGCCGGCATAGATCCAGGTGGCCGCCACGAGCACCACCACCGCCAGAGCGATGGCGATCGCCAGCAGCCGTCTCAGCCACCGCCCAGCGCGCGCCCCGACCATCGGGGCCGATGCTACCCCTGCCCGCAAACGGGCCCCGCGGGAGGCTCAGGCGGCGTCGGCCGGAGGGTCGCAAGAAGCCTCTCCCGCGAGTACGGGGGAGGCGCGAGGCGGCAGCCCGGGCTCACTCTGAGTCCCCGCCGACCACGCCGCCGCCGAGCGGAGGGGGCAACGCCACGACCAGAACCCGCGGCGCGGCAACCGGCGCGACTTCGCCCTCACCCCGGCCCTCTCCCGACCCAGGACCGTCGGGAGAGGGAGGACGGGCCGGCTCACCTCCCCTTGAAGCCGGCCTCCCGCTTCTCCAGGAAGGCGGCCAGGCCCTCCTGAGCGTCCTCGGTCCCGAGGCAAGTGGTGAAGCCGGCAGCCTCCACCGCCAGGCCGGCTTCCATCTCCAGGCCCAGAGTGGCGTTGATGGCCTGCTTCGCCGCCCCCAGGGCCACCGTGGCTCCCTTCGCCAGAGCGGCGGCGAACTCCACGGCGGCGGCGGCGAGGCTCTCGGCGGGGACCACCTGATCGGCCAGGCCGATGACCAGCGCCTCGTCGGCCTTCAGGTGCCGTCCGGTGTAGATGAGCTCACGCGCCTTGCCCAGGCCCACGAGGCGGGGCAGCCGCTGGGTGCCGCCGGCGCCGGGGAAGATGCCCAGTTTGATCTCGGGAAGGCCCACCCGGGCATCCTCGGCCAGATAGCGAAAGTCGCAGGCCAGGGCCAGTTCCAAGCCACCGCCCAGGGCAAAGCCTCGTATGGCGGCGATGACCGGCTTGGACAGCGCCTCCAGGGCAAGCAGAGCGGCGGAGAGGCGCCCCGCCAACGGGGTGTCGTCGCTCCCCGACGCGGCCGCCTTCAGTTCGTTGATGTCGGCTCCGGCGGCGAAGTGCGGGCTCCCGGTTATCACCACCGCCCGCACCGCCGGGTCGGCGGCCCGGGCCACTGCCTGTTCCAGGTCGGCCACCAGGGCGACCGACAGGGCGTTGACCGGGGGACGGTTCAGGGTGAGGACGGCGACGGCGCCCTCGACGGTGTACTCGACCAGGCTCACGGTGCCTCCTTGCGATTCTCGGCCGGCATCGCTGGGTCGCGCAGATCGAATCGGCACCGACGCCAGCCGGACCGAGATCCCCGGGCGATCCCACCAACGAATGCTCTCACGGCGAGGCTACCGCTCCCAGGAGGCGCTCGGCGGCCGCCCAGGGGTCGAGTTGGCCCTCCTCCACCAAGACGACCAGGCGGCGGTGCTCCGGGGCGGAGGCGGCGTCGGCCGACCGCCGGGCCAGGACCGCGGCCAGGGCCGAGCGCAACTCGCTGCGCCGCCGGGCCCGTCGGCCTTCTTCCAGACCATCCCCCGCCTCCAGGTGGACCCGGTGGGCGAGGATCGCAGCGAGCAGCTCGGCCACACCCGACCCCCGGTAGGCCACTGTGGTGAGGATGGGAGGGGTCCAGGGACGCTCCCCGCCCATCGCCAGCATCGTGCGCAGATCGGCCACGGCGTCGTCCACCCCCGGGCGGTCGGCCTTGTTCACCACGAACACGTCGCCGATCTCCAGGATCCCCGCCTTCGCCGCCTGCACCCCGTCGCCCCAGCCGGGGGTGAGCACCACCACCGTGGTGTCGGCGGCGTCGGCCACCTCGACCTCATCCTGGCCCACCCCCACCGTCTCGATGAGCAGGTAGGGGAAGCCGGCGGCGTCGAGCAAGGTGAGCCCCTTGGGGGCGGCAGCCGACAGGCCCCCCAGATGGCCCCGGCTGGCCATTGAGCGGATGAAGACCCCCGGATCGGAGGCGTGGTCCTGCATGCGCACCCGGTCGCCCAGCACCGCCCCGCCGCTGAAAGGACTGGTGGGGTCCACTGCCAGCACCCCCACCGGCCCGCCGTCGCGTCGCAGGGCGGTGATCAGGCCGTCGGTGAGGGTGCTCTTCCCCGCCCCCGGGGCGCCGGTGATGCCGATGCGATAGGCGCGGCCGGAGCGGGGGTAGGCCAGGCCCAGGGCTCGGGCCGCTCCCGGGCGCCCTTCCTCCACGACCGTGATGAGGCGGGCCAGGGCGCGGCGGTCGCCGTCGAAGGCGGCCTCGGCCAAGCGGTCCACGTCGCCGGTGAGAGGCATTGCGGCAGGATACCGCCGGGTCGGTCCCGGCCCCGGCGGCCGCTGCCTACAGTCGCCCCGTGCCTGCCGCCTTCGAACCCGCCGTCCTCGCCGCCGATCCCGGGCCGCGGGGCGACGTGCTCGCCGCCCTGACCGGGGCCCTGGCCGCCGGCGACCCGGCCGCCGCGGTGCGCCGCCACTTCCGCCGCTCCCGCAGTGGGCTGCAGGTGGGCGCCACCTGGATGCCTTTGCCCAAGGGCCGTGTCTTCGTCCTCGCCTTCGGCAAGGCCGCTCCCGCTATGGCCGGGGCCGCCCTGGACGTCCTCGAGTGTTCCGAGGTCGCCGGTGTGGTGGCCTCCCCGGCAGGGGCCCCCGTCGGGCCTCTCGAAGCCGTGGCCGCCGGCCATCCCCTGCCCGACGCCGGGAGCCTGAAAGCCGGGCGCCGCCTCCTCGACCTGGCCGGGGAGGCGGGCCGTCACGACCTCGTGCTGGTGCTGGTATCCGGGGGCGGCTCCGCCCTGGCCGAGGTGCCCGCCGCGGGGCTCACCCTGGAGGACCTGCACGAGGCGAACCGGGCCCTGCTGCGCAGCGGGGCGCCCATTGCCGAGGTGAACACGGTGCGCCGCCACCTCTCCGCCTTCAAAGGAGGGCGCCTGGCGGAGGCGGCGGCTCCGGCGCCACTGGTGAGCCTCATCCTCTCCGACGTGGTGGGCAGTCCTCTGGAGACGATCGCCGGCGGCCCCACCGTGCCCGACCCCACCACCTTCACCGCCGCGCTCGCCGTGCTGGAGCGATGGGCGGTGGCCCCCCCACGAGCGGTCCGGGTAGCCCTCAGGGAAGGGGCAAGCGGGAAGCGGCCCGAAACCCCCAAGAGCGGAAAGGCTTTCGCCTGGCCGGTGGTGATCGTGGCCGACGGGGCGGCGGCAGCCGAGGGAGCGGCGGCCGCGGCCCGGGAGCGAGGGTTGGAGGCCCACACGATCTCGACGATCGTGGAGGGCGAGGCCCGCCTCGTGGCCGAGCGCCTCACGACAGTGGCCCGGCGCCTGCGCGCCGGGGAGATGGCGGTGTTCGCCGGGGAGACCACGGTCACCGTGGCCGGGACCGGCCGGGGCGGCCGCAACCAGGAGTTGGCCCTGGCCGCCGGCCTCGCCCTGGACGGCGACCGTAGCGGCGCCCTGGTGGCTTCCTTCGCCACCGACGGCGTGGACGGCCCCACCGACGCCACCGGGGGCATCGGCGATGACGGGACGGTGATACGGGGCCGGGAACGGGGACTGGACGCCGCCGCCGCCCTGGCGGCCAACGACGCCCTCCCTTACCTCGAAGCCACCGGCGACCTGCTGCGGTGCGGGCCTACCGGCACCAACGTGGGTGACGTGATGCTCGCCTACCGGCCGAGGAGGTGAGGGCGGGGAGGGAAATAGGGGTTAGGGGCTGGGCAACGCCCTCCGCTCGGCGGCCCCATCGCGAGAGAGCGACTCACCGCAGTCGTGCGGTTGCCCTCACCGCTCCGCCGCCCTACGTGCCCCACAGCGTCCAGAGCCCCGCGCCGGCGGTCGGCGTCGCGCCCCCTCTCCCACTCCGGCGGGAGAGGGCGGGGGGAGAGGGCTTCCGCAGTGATCCGAAGCCGGGAGAGGCAAGAAGCGGCTCAGATCGCGACGACCTCGGTCACGCCGGGCACGCGGTCCTTCAGGATTCTCTCAACTCCAGCGGTCAGGGTGAGGGTGGCCATGGGGCAGCCGCCGCAGGCGCCCACGAGTTGCAGGTTGACCGTGCCTCCCTCCACCCCGAGCAAGACGACGTCGCCGCCGTCGGCCTGCAGGGCGGGGCGGATGTAGTCGAGGGTGTCGGCGAGGGCGGCGAGATCCAGGGCCGGCGCGGGGGCGGCGGCCTTCTGGTCGTCGACGTGCAGAGTGTCGGTCATCGCCTCGTTTCCAACACGGACGGCTTGCTAATGCTTCCCATGATAAAGGGCCGGTTAGCCTACCCGGCCGTTCCCCCGCACCCGCCCGCAGACCCTGACCCGGCCGGCCACTCAGCCCTCCACCGTCTCCCGGCCGATGTCGGCCCCCAGCGCCGCCAGGCCGGCGTCGAGGCCCTGGTAGCCCCGGTCGATGTGCTGGGCGTGGGCCACCGTGGTGGTGCCCTCGGCGGCCAGGCCGGCGAGGACCACCG
Source organism: Actinomycetota bacterium (assembly GCA_043810615.1). GTDB lineage: Bacteria > Actinomycetota > Acidimicrobiia > Spongiisociales > UBA11373 > VGBK01. The sequence continues at coordinate 8,521 of JBDROA010000113.1, forward strand.
CCGCGCCGGCTCGGATGTCCCAGGCCTCCACCGGGCACCCGCTGAGGGCCTCCACCCCGCGCACCACCACGTGCTGGCCCTCGGTGGTGATGTCGGCCCCCATGCGGTTGAGTTCCCCGACGTAGCGGAAGCGGGCGTCGTAGATGTTCTCGGTCATCACTGAGGCCCCCGCGGCCAGCGAGAGCACGGCCACCATCTGGGGGTGCATGTCGGTGTGGAAGCCGGGGTACGGCAGGGTGGCGAAGTCCACCCCCCGGAGGCGACGAGGGCCGTGCAGGGTGATCCGCCCCTCCCCGATCTCCACCTCGCAGCCGGCTTCCTCCAGCTTGCGCAGCTCCATGCGCAGGTGTTGCGGCACGCAATCCACCACCGTGACCTCACCCCCGGTGATGGCGGCGGCCATCAGGTAGGTGCCGGCCTCCAGGCGGTCCGGCACCGCCCGGTGGTCCGCCGGAGCCAGGTGGGGTACCCCTTCGACCTCGATGGTCGACGTCCCCGCCCCATTCACCCGGGCCCCCATCTTCACCAGGAAGGCGGCCAGGTCTTCGATCTCGGGCTCCCGCGCCGCGTTGCCGATGACGGTACGGCCCCGGGCCATGACCCCGGTGAGGAGCACGTTCTCGGTGGCCCCCACGCTGGGAAACTCCAGGTACACGTCGGCGCCGTGCAGGCCGTCGGGGGTCGAGGCGAGCAGCACACCGTGGGAGAGCTCGAAGCGGGCGCCCATGTGCTCGAAGCCGTCGACGTGCATGTCGATGGGCCGCGAGCCGAAGTCGTCGCCGCCGGGCAGGGCCACCCGGGCTTCCCCACAGCGGGCCAGCAGCGCCCCGAGCACCAGAATGGACGCCCGCATCTGGCGCACCAGGTGGATGGGGGCTTCGGGCACTAGGTCCTGGGGCACCTCGACGTCCAGGGTACTGCCTTCGCCCCGCGTCGTAGCCCCGACGTGGGCCAGCACCCGGCGCATGATCTCGACGTCGATGATGCCCGGCACGTTCGAGATGCGGTGGCGGCCCGGGGCGAGGAGGCAGGCCACCAGATGCTTGAGCACGGCGTTCTTGGCGCCCCGCACGGCCACGGTCCCGGCGAGGCGGCGGCCGCCGGTAACCACCAACTGCTCCATGGGGCGGATTCTACGGCCGGGGCCCGCCTGGCCGGCTCCGGGAGCGAGCCGGGAGGGGCGCTAGCCTGATCGCCGTGCACGTCGTCTTCGGCGCCGACCATGCCGGGTTCCCCCTCAAGGAGACCCTGATCCGCGCCGTCGCCGACGCCGGCTACTCGGTCGAAGACCTGGGCACCCACTCCACCGACCCCGTGGACTACCCCGACTTCGCCGCCGCCGTGGCCCGCGAGGTGGCCGCCGGCCGAGCCGACAGGGGGATAGTGGTCTGCGGCTCGGGCGCCGGGGCCGCCATCGCCGCCAACAAGGTCCGGGGGGTGCGGGCCGCCGTGGCCCACGACACCTACACCGCACATCAGATGGTGGAGCACGACGACGCCAACGTGATCGCCCTGGGCAGCCGGGTGGTGGGGTCGGCTCTGGCCGAGGAGATCGTGCTGGCGTACCTGGCCGCTCGCTTCACCGGCGAGGATCGGCACCGCCGCCGCCTGGCCAAGATCATCGCCCTCGAGGAAAGGTAAGCGGGGGGCAGGCTCCAGGCCTCCCGGTACCATGCCGATGTCCCCACCGTTCCCCATGGACTCCCGTCACACCAACCGTGAGCTGTCGCTCCTGGACTTCCAGGAGCGGGTGCTCGCCGTCGCCGAGAACCCCAACGTCCCCCTGCTGGAGCGGGTCAAGTTCGTCGCCATCGTCGCCTCCAACCTCGACGAGTTCTTCCAGGTGCGGGTGGCCGGGTTGCGGGAGCAGGTCGCGGCCGGGGTGAGCGAAGTCACCGGGGCTCCCAGCCCCTCGGCCCTGCTGGCCACCATCCGGCGGCGCTGCCTGGCCCTCGCCACCCGCATGGAGCAACTCGTGGCCGAGCTGATCATCCCCAGTCTGGACGAGCACGGCATCCACCTCGCCACCTGGGAAGATCTGGACGAGGAGGAGCGCGACACCGCCTACCAGGTGTTCGAGCGCGATATCTACCCCATGCTCACCCCCCTGGGCTTCGACCCGGCCCATCCGTTCCCCTTCATCTCCAACCTCTCCATGAACCTGGCGGTCACCCTCCACGACCCGGCCACCGGCGAGAGCCGCTTCGCCCGGGTCAAGGTGCCCCCGCTCCTCCCCCGGTTCCTGGAAGTGAGCGATCTGGGGAGGCTGGTGCCCATGGAGCAGGTCATCGCCGCCCACCTGCCCACCCTCTTCCCCGGCATGGACGTCGTGGGCCATCAGGCGTTCCGGGTCACCCGCAGCGCCGAGCAGGAAGTGACCGAGGCCGAGGCCTACGACCTGCTCGAGGCCATGAAGGAGATCCTCCACACCCGGCACCGCTTCTCCCGGGTGCTGCGACTGGAGGTGCAGGCGGGGATGTCCCCGGACGTGCTCGACCTCCTCACCGGCCAACTGGGCCTCGACGACTCGGGCGTATACCAGACCCACGGACTGCTCGCCTTGACGAGCTTCTTCGCTCTCCACGCCCTCGACCGGCCCGAACTCAAGGACCCGGGGTTCTCCCCCACTACCCAGCCGGCGCTGGCCGACCCCGAAGGCGGCTCGATCTTCGACCGCATCCGCCGGGGCGACCTGCTGGTGCACCTGCCCTACGAGTCGTTCATCACGTCCGTCGGGACCTTCATCGCCGAAGCCTCGCGCGACCCCGATGTAGTGGCCATCAAGCAGACCCTCTACCGGACCTCCTCGCCCGACGACCCGGCGGTCGGCGGCGAAGCCTCCATCGCCCAGTCGCTGATGCGCGCCGGGCGCGAGGGCAAGCAGGTGGTCGTCCTGGTGGAGTTGAAGGCTCGCTTCGACGAGGAGGCCAACATCACCTGGGCCCGCCTGCTCGAGGAGGCCGGGGTCCACGTGGTGTACGGGGTGGCCGGGCTCAAGACCCACGCCAAGATCGCCCTGGTGGTGCGCCGCGAGGGCGGCCGACTGGTGCGGTACTCCCACATCGGCACCGGCAACTACAACCCGCATACCGCCCGCCTCTACGACGACCTGGGGCTACTCACCGACGACGAGGACATCGGCGCCGACCTCAGTGAGTTGTTCAACGTGCTCACCGGCTACAGCGGGCGGCAGCAGTACCGCCGCCTTCTGGTGGCCCCCACCCACCTCCGCCGGCAGATCATCGAACGCGTCCGCTCCCAGGCGGCTCCCGGCGGGCGCATCATCTGGAAGATGAACCACCTGGTGGACAACGAGATCGTGGACGAGTTGTACGCTGCTGCGGCGGCCGGGGCCGACATCGACCTTGTGGTCCGGGGGCAGTGCTGCCTGCGGCCGGGGGTGGTCGGCCTGTCCGAGCGCATCCGGGTCCGCTCGCTGGTGGGCAAGTACCTGGAGCACTCCCGGATCATGCGCTTCGGTGAGGGCCCCGGAGCGGCCTACTTCGTGGGGTCGGCCGACATGATGCCCCGCAACCTCAACCGCCGGGTGGAGGTCATCGCGCCCATCGACGACCCGTCGCTCTGCCTGCGGATCGAGGAGATCCTGCGGGTGTGTCTGGCCGACGACACCCTGGCCTGGGAACTGGGCCCCGACGCCACCTGGGCCAAGGTGCCCACCACCCGGGGGATGTGCACCCACCGTCGCCTGGAGGCCCTGGCGGTGGAGCGCTCCCGGGGTGCCGCCCCCAATCCGGTCCGGGCGGCGGCCCCCACGGGGGTGGTGATAGCGGCGGGCGGGGTGGTCACCCGCCGGAGCGGCAACGGCAAGCCCGAGGTGCTGCTGGTGCACCGGCCCGCCTACGACGACTGGTCGTTCCCTAAAGGCAAGGCGCAGGACGGCGAGGCCCTGGCCGACGCCGCCCGGCGTGAGGTGCTCGAGGAGACCGGGTACGAGTGCACCGTGGGACCGGAGATCGCCACCCTGGAGTACCCCGATCGCACGGGCAACCGCAAGCTGGTGCGCTACTGGGCCATGAGCGTCACGGCCGGGGAGTTCGCCCCCGGCAGCGAGGTCGATGAGATCCGCTGGCTCCCCGTCGACGGGGCCCTGCACCTGCTCTCCTACGACCGGGACCGGGCGGTGCTGCGGTCCCACCTGGCGGAACGGAACCGCAGGGCGCGGCGGTGATCTACTCGCCTCCCCGGTGACCCGGCTTGCTCCTCGCCCAAACGTGCCCCGCCGACGAGGCCACCCTCGGCAGCGCCTCCCCGGGGTGCCTACTCTCCCCCGGTCATGCGCCTGCGCGTCTTCTCCGATGCCGACAACCTCGCCGACGCCGCCGCCGAAGAGCTGACCGCCTGGGCACGCCACGACCGGGCCTTCCTCACTTTCGGCCTGGCCGGGGGGACCACGCCGC
>JBDROA010000114.1:0-3392 GCA_043810615.1 Actinomycetota bacterium
AGACAAGGACCTGAGCCAGGGAGTGAGAGCGTGCCTGCGAATTCAGGAGGCTCGGCAATGAATGCCCGTCGCGAGAGCGGCGCCGCTCTGGTGGAGGCCGCGCTGATCCTGCCGGTGCTGCTGCTGCTGGTCTTCGGGATCATCGACTTCAGCCGGGCCTACAACGCCAAGCAGACCCTGACCCATGCCTCTCGGGAGGCAGTCCGCGTCTACAGCGTCACCGAGGACTTGGCCAAGACTCAGGCAGCTTTCGACGCCGCAGTGACCTCCATCGGAAGCGCCACCCTTACCCTCGACCCCGAGGATGGCTGCCTGCCTGGCGATCCAGTCACCGCGGCGGTCTCCTACGAGTTCGACTTCGTGACCCTCCCCTTCGCCTCCCTCACGCTAGGGTCTGAGGCGGTGATGCGATGCGGCGGCTGAAGAACGACGATGGGTTCTCGCTCGTCCTGATAGGCATCCTTCTGGTGGTGCTGCTCGCCTTCGCCGGCTTCGCCATCGACATGGGGGCGATGTACCAGGAGCGGGGCGAGTTGCGCAACGGCGCCGACGCCGCCGCCCTCGCCATCGCTCAGGCATGCGCGGAGGCCCCGACCGACCCGGACTGCTCGAACAGCACTGGGCTTGGCAGCCCGGCCCAGACCTACGCAGACCTGAACGCCCACGATGGGAACTCCGGTGTTGATTGGGTTCACATCGACCACGACCCGCCCGACCCGTACACGATGACGGTCAAGGTGATCACCTTTGCGGAGGACGCCAGCGGTCGCGGCCGCTTCGATATGCGGTTCATGCAGGTGCTCGGATTCGACTCGGTCGACGTGGGGGCGAGTGCGACTGCGGCAACCGGGCCTCCCGCCGAAGCTGAGACTCCCCCCGTGGTGTTCGAAGAATGCGAGTGGGCCCAGGCGTTTGGGAGTGTCGCGCCTTCGGTCTTCCCGAGTGCCGACGTCACACTGTTTCTCCACCAGGCACCGCTCCCCAGCGTCCTCCCCGACTGCCCGGTGAACCTCGATCCCGCCGGGAAGGACGCCCCCGGGGCCTTCGGCTACATCGGGGGAGATGGGGCCTGCTCGGCCCTCATTGTTGCCGGCTTCGCCGAGACATCGGTGGGGAACAAACCGCCTCAACCGGAGTGCAAACCCGACGACATCTACCGGGTGCTCTTTGGCGCCGATCAGGGCGACGGATACGGGCAAGTGATCCCTATCCCCATCTTCGACGGGATCAGCAGCCAGGGCAGCAACGTGACCTACCACATTGCGGGCCTGGGCATGTTCCAGACCAGGCAGTACAACCTCGGCGGCCAGTACGTCTACCCGCACGACTTCGATTGCCCCGACAACCCCGACACGCCGCAGGCAGACAAGAACGCCACCTGCATCGTCGGCCGGTTCACTGAGGGGATCCTGCAAAGCCTCGGAGAGTTCGGCGGTGGGGATTATGGTGCCATCTTGGTCAGGCTGATCGACTGACCGCCGACAGGAACAGGCGAGGCAGAACGAGCGTAGGGGAGACCTGAGACATGCGTAGGGTCATCGCAGTGGTCGTTGCCCTCATGCTGGCGGGCGTCGGCACCTTCTTCCTCGTCCGCTACGTGCAGAGTGCCGAGGACCGGGCCCTCGAGGGTGAGGCGCTGGTGGACGTCCTGGTGGTCGACCAACTCATCGACGCCGGCACCCTGGCGGAGAGCCTCACCGACCAAGTGCGTGCCGAACGGGTCCCCACCAAGGTGGCTGCCGCCGGCGCCGTGGACGACCTGACCTCGCTGGCCGGCAAGGTGGCCGCCATCGACCTGCTTCCCGGGGAACAGGTAGTCACCTCCCGTTTCATCACCCCCGAGGCCTACGAGGAGTCCCTCGGAGGCGGGCCGAAGGTGGACGTCCCCGCCGATATGCTCCAGGTGACCTTGTCGCTGAGCCCGGAACGGGTAGTGGGGGGTGTATTGCGGCCCGGCGACGTGGTGGCGGTGTTCGCCTCCTTCGACCCCTTCTCGCTCAACGCGGTGGAACCCACCGGCCTCGGCCCGGGCGAAATCCCGGTGATCACCACCACCACCACGGTGCCGGGCCAGGAGACGCCGGCTTCGGTGGGCCTGCCGCAGTCCCCCAACTCCACAAAGATCATCCTGCACAAGGTGCTGGTCACCAACGTGCAGGCCGAGCAGCTGCTGCGCACCGTGGCCGCGGAGGATGCGGTGGCGGGTGCCCCCGACCTGGCCCCCACCGGCAGCCTCCTGATTACCCTGGCCCTGGGGCCGGTGGCTGCCGAGCGCCTGGTGTTCACCGCCGAGCACGGCTTGATCTGGCTGGCCCTCGAGGGCGGCGAGGTGAGCGAGGCCGATACCGAGGTCCAGACCCGGGGCATTATCTACGAGGCGCAATGAGCCTCATCGTCGTCGCCGGAGCCGACGCCGCCTTCGAACAACGGGTGCGCTCACTGCTGCCCCGACTCTTCACCGACAAGGTGCAGCGCTGGGAACGGCCCCTGGAGGACGCCGCCGACGTCAAGGCGGTGGCCGACCTGGGCCCGACGGTAGTGATCCTGGGGCCGGGACTCGACGGGGCGACCGCCCTGGACCTGGCGGGGCGCTTCGACCACTTCTACCCGGCCATCAGCGTGCTGGTGGCCGCCGAACCCGGGCCCGACACCTGGAGGCGGGCATTGGCCACCGGAGTCCGGGCGGTGATCACCCCCGACACCACCGACGACGACCTGGCATCCCACCTCCACCAGGCCATCGAGGTGTCCCGCCGGCGCCTGGAAGCCGCCGGCGCCGTCCCCGAACCGAAACGCTCCCGGGTGATCACCGTTATCTCCCCTAAAGGGGGCAGCGGCAAGACCATCGTCAGCACCAACCTGGCGGTGTGCCTGGCCGCCCGGGCCCCGGGCGACGTGGTGCTCGTGGACCTCGACCTGCAGTTCGGCGACGTCGCCTATGCCCTGGGGTTGGCCCCCCAGCACACCATGGCCGATGCGGTGTCGGCACTGGAGGACCTCGACGCCACCACCCTGAAGCTCTTCCTCACCCGCCACCAGTCGGGGCTCTACGCCCTGTGTGCTCCCGAGGAACCGGCGGCCGGAGAGCTCATACCCGCGGCGGCCACCGCCACCGTGATCCGCTTGATCGCGTCCCAGTTCGGCTGCGTGGTCATCGACACCGCCGCCGGCCTCGGAGAGCCCACCCTGGCCGCCCTGGAGCTCTCCACCGACATCGTGCTGGTCTCCGACATGGACGTGCCCAGCGTGCGCAACCTGCGCAAGGCCCTCGACGCCCTCGACCTGCTAGGGATGATGTCCCCCACCCGGCACTTCGTGCTCAACCGGGCCGACTCCCGGGTGGGGCTGAAGAAGGACGACGTGGCCGCTGCCGCCCGCATGGCCATCGACCT
>JBDROA010000115.1:0-2779 GCA_043810615.1 Actinomycetota bacterium
GGAATCGGTGATCGGCATGGGCGTTTTCCCACCGGAGTGATGTAGCGACGCTCCCAGAAGCTGCCAGAGTGGTGCCTTCTTCCAAGCAAGAGAAGGGGGCCCGGGCTCTATGGCGCAAAGGAGAGTGTCGATGAGAAAGACCAAGGAGATCCTGAGGCTCAAGTTCGAGGGAGATCTCGGCAACCATAAGATCGGGCGCGCTCTGGGGGTGTCGGCCTCCACCGTGTGGGACACCCTGGCCCGCTTCCAGGCCGCCGGCCTCACCTGGCCCTTACCGGCGGAACTGTCCGAGGCGGAGCTGGAAGCCCGGCTCTACCGCCGGCGGGGTTCCCTGGAGGCCAACCCCGAGCGCCTGCCCGACTGGGCAAGCGTGCAACGGGAACTAAGGCGCAAGCACGTCACTCTCCGGCTCCTCTGGGAGGAATACAAGGCCGAGAGTCCCGACGGCTACCAATACAGCTGGTTCTGCGAGGGCTTCCGGGAGTGGCGCACGGGAGTTGATCTGGTCATGCGTCAAGAACACAAGCTGGGCGAGCGGGTGTTCATCGACTGGGCCGGAGACACCATCCCGGTGGTGGACCCCGAGACCGGAGAAGTCCGCCCCTGCTACCTCTTCCTGGCGGTGCTGGGCGCTTCCAACTATACCTACGCCGAAGCCAGCCTCTCCCAAGACGCAGCCGCCTTCTTAGGCGCGCACGTGCGCCTGTTCGAATTCCTGGGCGGGTGTCCGGAGCTCCTCGTCCCCGACAATATGAAGACCGGCGTGACCAATCCTTGCTACTACGAGCCCGATCTCAACCCGGCCTACACCGCTCTTGCCGAGCACTACGGCTGCTGCTGCCTTCCCACTCGCCCCGGTCGGCCCCGGGACAAGGCCAAAGTCGAAGCGGGCGTCCTTTACGCGGAGCGCCGCATCATGGCTCCCCTTCGGCGCCGCCGGTTCTTCAGCTTAGATGAGCTCCGGTCCGCCGTGGCCGCTGAACTTAACAAGCTAAACGAGCGCCCCTTCCAGAAACTGCTCGGCAGCCGCCGGAGCGTCTTCCTTGCCGAGGAACTCCCCGTCCTTCGTCCGCTGCCGGCCCGTCCCTATGAGCATCGGGACCGCAAACGGGCCCGGGTGCACATCGACTACCACGTGGAACTTAAGGGCCACTACTACTCCGTTCCTTATCGCTTGGTCCGGGAGAAGGTGGAGATTCGCTACACCGAGCAGGTGGTGGAGATCTTTCACCAGGGGGTCCGGGTGGCCTCGCACCCGCGCGATGATGCCAAAGGGCGGGCCACCACCACCTTAGAACACATGCCGCCCCGGCACCGCCACTACGCCCAGTGGACCCCAGAGCGCTTCCAGAGCTGGGCGGCCAAGATCGGCCCTGAGACCGAGCGGTTGGTTACCGCCGTCCTTGATCGCTATCCCCACCCGGCCCTGGGTTTCCGCTCTTGTCTGGGCATTCTCCGCCTGGAGAGCCGCTACGGCGCTCTTCGCCTGGAGGCGGCTTCAGCCCGGACGCTTAGGTTCGGGGGCTCAAGCTACAAGAGCGTGAGCCACGTCCTTGCCGCCGGGCTGGACCGGGAGTCGGTGCCATCCAGGGGCCCTCACCCGGAGCCCCTCTTTCACGAGAACCTGCGCGGACCGGATTACTTCGCCGACTGATACGTACAGAAGGGACGATTCCCATGACCAACGAACAGACCATCGAGAAGCTCTACGACCTGAAACTGGGCGCTATGGCCGAGGCCTTCCGGGAGATGCTGGCCCGAGCCGATACGGCCGGTCTCTCTTTTGCCGAGCGCCTGGGCCTCCTCGTCGACAAGGAGTGGCTCAGGCGGGAAGAGAACCGGCTCGAGCGCAGACTGAAAGCCGCCCGCCTGAAGGTCACGGGAAGCGTGGAGGAGGTCGACTTTCGCACTTCCCGCGGTCTTGACCGGGATGCCTTTTTGGATCTTGCCGGCGGCGACTACCTGCGCCACCATCACAACCTCATCATCTGTGGGGCCACCGGCCTGGGGAAGACCTATCTGGCCTGTGCTCTGGCTGATAAGGCCTGCCGGGACGGCTTTACCGCCCGCTACTGCCGCCTGCCCCGCCTCACCTTCGAGCTAGCGCTGGCCCGGGCCGACGGCAGCTACCTGAAGATGCTCGGCATGCTCGCCAAGGTGGATCTCCTGATCTTAGACGACTGGGGCCTGGCTCCCCTGGAAGGCCAAGCCCAGCATGATCTCCTGGAGGTGATCGATGACCGGGCGCAGGTGCGCTCCACCTTGGTCGCCAGTCAGGTGCCGGTGAGCGAATGGCACCGTCTTCTGGCTGACCCCACCGTGGCCGACGCCGTTCTTGACCGTCTGGTCCACAATGCCGTCCGCATCGACTTGAAAGGGGGCTCCATGCGCAAAAACAGGGCCAAGAGTTGACCCATGCCGATCAATCTGTTACCACGTACCTACCCAAGCGTCGCTTCGCTAAGAGGGTGATCGGCATGAGCGTAATCGGTGATCGGCATGCGGGCGTTTTCACTGATCGGTTTGCGTGGAATACGCAGGCAACGGCCCATGGTTCAGCTGTGGCCGGGGTAGTCACGAGTGAGTAGGGAAGGGGAGATGGCTCGCAGCGTTGTTAACCAGAAGCGGCCCAAGCCGGCGGTGAGGTCGGTCATTGACCCTGCTTTGCTGGTTGAGGCGGCAGCCGACAGCCGTCCACTCATGCGCTCGGTCTTGGAAGAGCTTCGGAGTGGGGCCGGCTGCGAGGCGGCGGGCATACGGCTGCGCGAAGGAGCGGACT
>JBDROA010000116.1:0-2050 GCA_043810615.1 Actinomycetota bacterium
CGGCCGGTATAGACCGCGCTCCCCAGCACCACCGCGTCGTACTCCTCGAGGTCGGCCACATCCTCGGCATCGGCGACGGCCGCACTGATGCCCCGATGAACGACGGCCTCGCCCAGAGCCGTGGCGATCCCGGCGGTGGCCCGTGCTTGCCGGCCGCGACAGCCGGTACCTGCATCCTGCTGCCTCCTGCTTCGTCACGGACGGCTCCGGCCGACGGGGCGAGAGAAGGGCGCGCATCAGGGCCGTCTCCGGCGAGGCTCAGGCGGGAGATCCCCCGGCGAAACGGTCATGGCCCGGCCCTCACCGGCGGGGAGGCCCTCCAGCCCGCCCTGCCGAACCGCTGGACACGAGTCGAAGGTGGCGGTGGATTCTTGAAGACCTCGGTCGTGCCGGACGCCTCAGGCCCGGCCAAGGTCGGCTGGCACCGGCGGGCCGCTCGGCGAGAGGAACGGGCTGTGCACCACCCCCATGGGGCGACCTGCCGCGTCGGGGCGGTACCCCCCGCTACCCCCCCGTCCTCATCCTCCATGGCCCGATCCGTGGTGGTGCTCGCCCCGGCCTTCGTGGAGACGGTCCGCCAGGTTGGGCAGGTCACCCCGGGCGTAACGTGCCGCCGCCGTGTCGATGTCGATCTCGTCGGTGAGCACCGGTTCGATGCCGGCGGCCCGGAGAGCGGAGAAGGCCCCGCTTCCCATGCCTCCGGCGAGCAAAGCCTGGCAGTCGCCGATGACCCCGGTCATGGCCTGGTGCCTCGCCTGCGGGCCGATGGCTTGCTCTCCCGCTCCGGCGAAGTCGCGATGGCTCGCCTTGGAGCGAGTCTCGCGATGTACCACGAGGCCTTCCTCGACCGTGACCACCACATAGTGGGGCGCCCGGCCGAAGTGCTGGGCGACGATGCGGCCGTCCTCGGACACGGCGGCGATCTTCATGGGGCAACTCCTCTTCGGTGTGGGCGGGACGGCCGATCGGCACCACCGTGCCCCCGTCCCGAGCCCGAGGGTAGCGGGAGGGATCGACAATGACTGCGGGCGCAACGGGGCACCGGCAGGGCGCCGCGCTCTCCCGCCCGGCGGACGGCGCCGCTCCCCCATCGCCGGCCCGGATCGGGGAGAATGGCCCCGGCATGGATTCTGCTCTGAGGCTGCCCGCCCGCCGGGAGGCGATCTCCCGGGCACGCGCCGCCGGTTTCCGAGTGGCCGCCGTGCTCCCCTACCACTACCCGCGCCCCCTGCTGCGGGCCCACGGCTTCCACCCCGTGGAGTTGTGGGGGCCGCCGGGCGTTCCCCGCGACGAAGGCAGCCGGCACTTCCAGGCCTACACCTGCGACATCGTGGTCCGGGCCACCTCATTCTTGCTGCGGGGTGGCCTCGACGGAGTGGATGCCGTCGTCATCCCCCACACCTGCGATGCCCTCCAGGGAATGGGCTCGGTGCTCGGTGACTTCGTCCGGCCCACGCCGCCCGTGCTCACGCTCTACCTGCCCCGGAGCCGGCGCCCCGCCGACCGGGAGTTCCTGGTGGCCGAATTGCGCCGCCTCGGCGCCGCCCTGTCCGCCCTGTCCGGGATCGTGCCCGACGACGCCGCCTGGGAAGCGGCCTTCGCCGCCGAGGACGACGCCGACGGGGCCCTGGCCGCCCTGTACGAACGGCGGCCGCGCCTCGCCGCCACCGACCGCGAGTTCTACACGGTGGTGCGCTCCCGGGAGTACCTGCCCCCCGGGGACTTCGCCGCCCTGGCCGCCTCCCTGCCCGAGGGCGAGGCCCCGGACGGAGTGGCCCTCATGCTTTCGGGCATCGTCGCCGAGCCGCTGGAGATCTTCGACCACCTGGCCGCCCTGGGGGCCCGGGTGGTGGCCGACGACCTGGCCGGCGGGGCCCGCCGCCGGTACCCGGCCGGAGCGGGGGATGACCCATTCGAGAGGCTCGCCGACCGGCTCTTGAGCAGCCCGCCCGATCCCACCCGGGGCGACCCGATCGTCGCCCGGGCGCGGTGGCTGCAGGAGCAGATGGAGGCGAGTGGGGCCCGGGGCCTCGTGGTCTACGACCCCAAG
>JBDROA010000117.1:0-10080 GCA_043810615.1 Actinomycetota bacterium
CCGGTGCCAACGGCAACCTCGATCCGAGAGTCGCCCAACAGGAGCGAGCTCGACACGGAATGGGGCAACATGCTTGGGCACCAACTTCCCCATCTCCCGCCAGTGGAGGGGTTCTGGGACCGGCTCGACGCTGCATTCGCATGGCTGCACGGGGCACCCCTCCCGTCTCTACTGAGAGCCGAGACCCGCGATCAGCCAGACCCAGCCTGGGCACCTCCCAGGGCTCTGACCTCGTGGCGGGGGACCGCGCCCCTTGAGCTCATCCGATTCGCGGGGGCCAACCAGCTTCGGATTGTGATCGACTACCGACCGGCCGAAGGTCGGAGAGGACCGCGTGTAGTCGAGCCATATTCCCTTCGGCGGACGATCGATGGGCACCTGCTTCTATACGTCGTCAACGATCGCGGGCAACTCCGAAGCTACCGGGTCGATCGAATCGCAGGCGTCCGCGTGCTCGACGAAGGCTTCCAGCCCAGGTACCTTGTCGAGTTCTAGAGGGCAAGCTGGGTAGGCGCTGGCGGCTCCCCGGCGCGTCCTGAGGCAGCCGCGACGGATAGGGGGTGCCGGCGACTCCCCGAAGGCGACCCGGGCGAAGGGGCCGCCGGGGCGCGACGGATCTGGACGCCGAAGGCCCCCGAGAGCCCGCCGGTGGAAGCATCCCCACCACCCGGGGGCAGCCCTCGGCCGCGACGGATAAGGGACGTTTCGGGCACCCCCTCCCTCTAGACCCGGGAGGGAAGAGGTGGGCCGAGGTGGTGGGCCGAGCCGGCGGGCAGTCGGGACCGATCGGCAAAGGGACGGGGGCGGCCGGGACTGTCGGCTGAAGCACCTGCAAGACGGAGGTCCAGGACGGGCGCCGGGCGGCGGGCCGGCGTCGTGCCCTTGCTCTCCCCCTGACCCCCTGCCGGCCGAGGCGGCCGGGAGGGTCGTGGTCGTGATCGACGGTGTCGTGGCAGTGGTGGTGGTGCCGCCCGACGCGGTTGTGGTCGTCGGTGCGGTGGTGCCGGTGGTCTCCGGGACGGTCGCGGCGCCACCCGGGACCGTGGTCGTCGTGCCGCCGTCTTCCCCGCAGGCGGCAGGGGACAGGGTCGCCACCAGGGCCAGGGCGAGCAGGCCCGGGCGGGGATGGCGGGTGGGACAAGGAACCCCCGGCGACCGGGCGCCTCCGCCTATCTGCGGCAGGTGCCGGGGCCGGTACGCGGATGGTCGGCCTGCGGGGGTCGGCTGCCGACCCTTGACCGGGTTCGGTGGGCGATGGTAGGTTGATTGCTCGCTGCGCGGGGTCACCAGATCTCCATCTATGTCGGGCTCTTGGCCGTTGTCGCCCTGATCCTCCTCAACGGCTTCTTCGTGGCCGGCGAGTTCTCGCTGGTGGCGGTGGAGCGGAGCCGCATCGAGCGGCTCGCCCAGGAGGGAGATAAGAGGTCGCGGCGGATCCTGACCTCTCTCCACAACCTGGCGTTCGAGCTGTCCGGGGCCCAGCTGGGCATCACCGCCACTTCATTGGTGCTGGGCGCCGTTGCCGAGCCGACGATCGCCCGGTTGCTCGCGCCGCTGATCGACGGGCTCCCCTTTGTGCCTGCGGAGTCGGCGCAGGCAGTGTCGCTGTCTCTGGCCTTGGCCCTCGCCGTCGGTACTCAGATGGTGATCGGGGAGCTGGTCCCCAAGAACTACGCCATCGCTCGGCCCTACCGCTCGGCCGTGGTGTTCGGGATCCCGATGCAGCTGGTGAATCGGGTGCAGCGTCCCCTGATCCTGTTCCTCAACGGAGCAGCCAACTGGACCGTACGCCGCCTGGGGATTGAGCCCCGGGAGGAGCTGGCCGGGGTGCGGTCCATGGAGGAGCTCCAGCTTATGGTCCACACGTCCGGCAAGGCGGGCCGGCTCGCCGGGGGCGAGATGGAGTTGCTCACCCGGGCGATCAGCTTCACCGGGAAGGTGGCGGCGGATGCCATGGTGCCCAGGGGCGCCGTCACCGGGTTGCGCCGCAGCGACTCGATCGCCGAGCTGCGCCGGTTGTCGAGGGAGACCGGGCACTCCCGGTTCCCGGTCTACGGCACCGACCTGGACGACATCGTTGGGGTCGTCCACGTGAAGGACAGTCTGGGCGTGCCCGCCGAGCAGCGCTCCGCCAGGCCGGTGGCCGGGATCACCCAATCGGTGCTGGAGGTGGCTCCGACCCGGCCACTCGTGGCGCTGCTGGCCGACCTCCAGCGTCAGGGGCGAGGGTTGGCGGTGGTGGTCGACGAGCACGGAGGAACCGCGGGGATCGTCACCGTCGAAGACCTCCTCGAAGAGATCTTCGGCGAGATCACCGACGAGCACGACCCCGAGCCGGTGAGTGACGTCTCCGGGCAGGGGGTCGGGACCCTGTCGGGTCTCCTCCACCGTCATGAGGTGGAGGAGCAGATCGGGTTCGCCTGGCCGGAAGGCCGGTACCGGACGCTGGGCGGGTTCCTGGTCGCCGTCCTGGGCCGTTTCCCACTACCCGGTGAGGTGATCCGCGTGGGCGACTGGGCCTTCGAGATAGCGGCGATGGACGGGCACCGGGTGGACCGGGTGGTGGTGCACCCCGGCCGGCCGACTTCCTTCGGGGAGGGTGACGAGTGAACTGGTGGGCACTGCTGTGGATGACGGTTCTGCTGCTGGCCAACGGGTTCTTCGTGGCGGCCGAATTCGCCTGCATCACCGCCCGGCGCAATGTGCTCGAGCAACGCCGGAGCCGGCCCTCCCGGGCGGCGGTGCGGCTCAACCGCGAGCTGTCGCTGAGCCTGGCTGCCGCCCAGCTCGGCATCACGGTCTCGTCGTTGCTACTCGGGTACGTGGCCGAGCCGGCGGTGGCCGCCATCCTCGAGCGGGGGCTGGTCCTCCTGCCCATCCCCGAAGACGCCCTTCACCCGATTGCACTCACCATCGCCCTCACAATCGTGGTGTTCCTGCATATGGTGATCGGCGAGATGGCCCCCAAGAACATCGCCATCGCCGCCCCCGAACGATTGGCCCTCGCCCTGGCCCTCCCGTTCCGGGGCTTCATCGTGGTGTTCCGGCCGGTGATTGCCTCTCTCAACGGGCTCGCCAACGCCATGCTGCGGCTGCTGCGGGTTCACCCGGCAAACGCCCTTGAACTGGGCCATTCCGCCGAGGACCTCGGCGCCGTGATCGCCGAGGGAAGGCGGGAGGGGGTGATCGGGGACTTGGCCCATCGCTTGCTCACCGGCGCCATCGTGTTCGGCGACCGCGACGCCTCCGAAGTGATGGTGCCCCGACCCGACACGGTCGCCGTCACCTCGCGAGCCACCGTGGCCGAGATCGAGGACACGGTGCGCCGGTCCGGGAATTCCAGGATCCCCGTCCATACGGGTGATCTCGACGACGCGCTCGGCTTCGTCCACATCAAGGACCTGCTGGGAGTGGATGACGACGCCCGGCAACTGCCGTTGGATCCGTCGCTGATCCGGCCGCTGCTGGTGGTGGCGGAGACGGCGCCGGTGCAGTTCGTGCTCTCCGAGATGCGCCGGACCCGCAATCACCTGGCGTTGGTGGTCGACGAGCACGGCGGCAGTGCCGGGATCGTCTCCCTCGAGGACATCGCCGAGGAGGTGGTGGGCGACATCGTGGACGAGTTCGACCCGCATCCGGCGCTGGTCCGATCGCTGGGTGACGGGAGCGTGGTGGCGGCGGGCAGTGTGCCTCCGGACCGGCTCATCCCGCTGGGGGTGACGCTGCCGCCGGGCGAGTACGAGACCCTGGGCGGCTTCGTGATGGACCGTCTGGGCTGCATCCCTCGCCCGGGAGACGTCGTCGAGGAGGGCGGCTACCGGATCCGGGTGCTGCGAATGGAGCGGCGGAGGGTTCGGGAGGTCAGGATCACCCGCATCGAGCCGGGCGGCAACTGAACCCGGCCGGCGGTCGAGCGGTGAGGGCCAACGACAACGGGCCGGCGTCGTGTCTTTGCCCTTCCCCTGCCTCTTCCCGGCTGAGGCGGCCGGGGGACGCCTCAGTCGGCGATGTCCACGTAGATGCGGGGCGGGCCGGTCATGGTGCCTACCCGGAAGGGCTTCTCGCCGGTGAGGCCGATGACCCACCACAGGTTGGCCTCGAAGTCCTCGATGATCAGCAACTGGACCACGCTGCCCAGGCCGACGTCGATGCGCCGCGGGCCGTGGTAGGTGACGACCGGTTCGGCCTCTCTGAGGTCGGCGGTGCCCGCCGGCGTGAAGCGGGCCACCAGGTAGGCCTCGCCTTCCACCCAGCCCCCCCCGGGGTCCAGCATCCCGTGGATCTCCCCGGGGACGTAGCCGATCTCCCAGTGGGGGAACGACGGCTCCTGGAAGTCGAAGACGACGCGGACGTGGTCCTCGTGATCGCCGAAGCGGACGCCGGTGAGCAGGCCGATGCCCCCGGTCCCCGTCTTGGGATCGGTGTCGCCGGGGAACGCCGGGAGGGTGATGGTCGTGGTCGACGGTGTCGTGGCAGTGGTGGTGGTGCCGCCCGACGCGGTTGTGGTCGTCGGTGCGGTGGTGCCGGTGGTCTCCGGGACGGTCGGGGAGGCTTCCGGGACCGTGGTCGTCGTGCCGCCGTCTTCCCCGCAGGCGGCAGCGAACAGGGTCGCCACCAGGGCCAGGGCGAGCAGGCCCGGGCGGGGATGGCGGGTCATCGGTCCTCCTCCACTGTGAGCCGAGCGTAGTGAGAGCCGGCCGGCCGACCCTCTCCCTCTCCCTCTCCCTCTCCCTCTCCCTCCGCAACCTCCCGGCGAAGCCGGGGAGGGGGGACTAGTCGCCGACGTCCACGTAGATGCGGGGCGGGCCGTCGAGGGTGCCCACCAGGAAGGGCTTCTGCGAGGTCACCACGATCTCGAACACCCACTCCCCGCTGCCCCCGCCCATGCCGGCGTCGCGCACCGAGAGGATGCTCCCGACGCCGATGGCGTGGTTGCCCCCGCCGTCGAAGATGCCGGGGTCGTAGGGGTCCGCCCAGTCCATGGGGTAGAGGATCACCGTCAGGTGAGTCGGGGTGCCGTCGGTGTAGCCGATCCAGTAGGTGGGGATGCCGCCGGCGGGGAAGTCGAACACCACCCGGGAGTAGCCGGGGTGGTCCGCCGAGCGGATGTCGGCCAGGCGCCCCAGCGGGCTTCCCTGCACCGGGCCGGTCTTGTCGAAGAGGTCGCCGGCGAAGGGTGGCGCCGTGGTGGTGGTTTCGGCGGTCGTGGACGAGGCTGCAGTCGTCGAGGTGGTCGTGGCCTGGGTAGTGCTGGGGGGCGGAGCCGTGGTGTCCGCCCCGGTGGTGCCGGAGGCGGTCGTGGTCGTGGTGCCGCCGCCGTCGCCCGAGACGAGCAGGACCACCAGCACGGTGGCCAGGGCCACGAAGAGGCCGCCGAGCACGGCGACGAGGGTGCCGAAGCGGTCGGAGCGGGGCCGGTCGGTCACAGGGGCCTCCTCGGGAGGTTCGCCGCGCCGACGCTAGCGGCCGCCGGCCTCAGTCGGCGGCTTCGAGGCGGAGGCCGTCGTCGCCGGGTTCCACTCGCACGGTGTCGCCGTCGCCGTAGCGGCCCTCCAGTAGGGCGGAGGCCAGGCGGTCGGCGATCTCCTTCTGGATGAGGCGCTTCAGCGGCCGGGCCCCGAAGGCGGGGTCGTAGCCGTGCTCCGCCAGCCAGTCGCGGGCCGCCGGGGCCAGGTCGAGGGTCAGGCGGCGGGCGGCGAGGCGGCGGCGCAGGTGCTCCGCCTGGATGTCGACGATGGCGCTCAGGTCGGCGCGGGTGAGGCGGTGGAACACGATCACCTCGTCGACCCGGTTGAGGAACTCGGGGCGAAAAGTGCGGTGCACCACCTCGAGCACCCTGGCCCGCGCCGTCTCCTCGGGAAGGCCGGGGTCGATGAGCTCCGACCCCAGGTTGGAGGTCATGATGAGGACGGCGTTGCTGAAGTCGACGGTGCGCCCGTGGCCGTCGGTGAGGCGGCCGTCGTCGAGGACCTGGAGGAGCACGTTGAAGACGTCGGGGTGCGCCTTTTCGATCTCGTCGAGGAGGACCACGGAGTAGGGGCGGCGGCGCACCGCCTCGGTCAGCTGCCCGCCCTCGTCGTAGCCGACGTAGCCGGGAGGGGCGCCGATGAGGCGGCTCACCGTGTGCTTCTCCATGTACTCCGACATGTCGAGGCGGACCATGGCCCGGTCGTCGTCGAAGAGGAACTCGGCCAGGGCCCGGGCCAGCTCGGTCTTGCCCACCCCGGTGGGGCCGAGGAAGATGAACGAACCGATCGGGCGGTGCGGGTCCGAGAGGCCGGCCCGGGAGCGGCGCACCGCGTCGGCCACCGCGGACACGGCAGCGTCCTGGCCCACCACCCGGTGGTGCAGGTGCTCCTCGAGGCGGATCAGCTTGTGCACCTCGCCCTCCATGAGGCGGGAGACCGGCACGCCGGTCCAGCGGCTCACCACCTCGGCCACGTCCTCCTCGTCCACCTCCTCCTTCAGCATGCGGAGGGTGGCCTGGAGGTCCTCCAGCGCCTTCTGGGCGGCGGTGAGACGGGCCGCCAGGGCGGGGAGGGTGCCGTAGCGCAGTTCGGCGGCGCGCTGCAGGTCGCCGACCCGCTCGGCGCGCTCGGCGGCGGCCCGGGCCTGCTCCGTCTCCTCCTTGACGGCGCTGATGGCGGCGATGGCCTCCTTCTCCTGCTCCCAGTGGGCGGTGAGGCGGCCCACGTTGGCCTCGACCTCGGCCAGTTCGGTCTCAAGGGAGGCGAGCCGCTCCTTGGCGGCGGCGTCCTTCTCCTTCTTTAGGGCGGCGCGCTCGATCTCCAACTGGCGCCGCCGCCGCTCCAGTTCGTCGATCTCCTCGGGCATCGAGTCGATCTCGATGCGGAGGCGGCTGGCGGCCTCGTCGATGAGATCGATCGCCTTGTCGGGCAGGTGCCGCCCGGTGATGTAGCGGTCGGAGAGCATCGCCGCGGCCACCAGGGCCGAATCGGTGATGCGCACCCCGTGGTGCACCTCGTAGCGCTCCTTGAGGCCGCGCAGGATGCCCACGGTGTCCTCCACCGAAGGCGCTTCGACCAGCACCGGCTGGAAGCGCCGCTCCAGGGCGGCGTCCTTCTCGAGATGCTTGCGGTACTCGTCGAGGGTGGTGGCCCCGATCATGCGCAGCTCACCCCGGGCCAGCATCGGCTTGAGCATGTTCGAGGCGTCCATGCCGCCCTCGGCGGCCCCGGCACCGACGATGGTGTGCAGTTCGTCGATGAAGGTGATGACCCGGCCCTGGGCGGCCTTGATCTCGTTGAGGGTGGCCTTCAGCCGCTCCTCGAACTCGCCGCGGTACTTGGCCCCGGCCACCATGGCGGCCAGGTCGAGGGCGACGAGGCGCTTGCTCTTGAGGCCCTCGGGGACGTCGCCGGCCACGATGCGCCCGGCGAGGCCCTCGACGATGGCCGTCTTGCCCACCCCCGGCTCGCCGATGAGGACCGGGTTGTTCTTGGTGCGGCGGGAGAGCACCTGGATGACCCGGCGGATCTCCTCGTCGCGCCCGATGACCGGGTCCAGCTTGCCCCGCCGGGCTTCTTCGACCAGGTCGCGGCCGTACTGCTCGAGGGCGTTGAAGGTGCCCTCGGGGTCGGGGGAGGTGACCCGGGCGGCGCCGCGGACCTCGGCGAGGGCCTGGAGCATCGCCTCCCGGTTCGCCCCGGCGGCGCGCAGGGCATCGCCGGCCGCTCCTGTGGAGGCGGCCAGGGCGAGCAGGAGGTGCTCTACCGAGGTGTAGTCGTCCTTCATGGCGGTGCGCTCGGCGTCGGCGGCCTCGAGGACCCGGAGGAGGTCGGGGGAGAGGCCGGTGGAGGTGTCCCCGAAGACCCGGGGGATGCGGTCCAGGGCCTCGCCGAGGAGGCCCCGCAGGGCAGCAGGGTCGGTGCCGAGGCGGGACAGCACGGGGTAGACGAGGCCGTCGCCCTGCCCGAGGAGGGCCACCAGGAGGTGCTCCGGCATGGCTGCCTGGTGGTGGCGGGCCTGGGCGTCGCCGGCGGCGGCCTGGACGGCCTGCTGGGCTTTGTGGGTGAAGGTGTTCAGGTCCATGTGGTGTCTCCAACCCTGTCAACAACGGCTTGAGTAAGACCATTCCGAAAATCTAAGCGTAAGCATATCAAGACCGAGGGTGCTGCGCGGGGGTCTCGCTGGCCGGGTGTCCCCTCCCACGGTGTGGGGCGCTGTGGTGGAGAGCGCCGGACGCGGCCGGGCCCGGGCCGTCGAGGCCCGGGCCCGGTTCCCCCTCAGGCGCCCCAGCGACGGGCGGCCGCATCGCTCAGGGCAGGGATATCGTCAGAGTGACCTGGGCTCGGGGGCGTCCCGACATCAGGGCGTAGAACACCAGAGGATGGGGTGCTCCGGTCTGGGCCATGACCGGCACCCCGTCGATCCATTCCCCAAACTGGACGCCGCAAGCATTGACCGTGGCGGCCGGGATCTGATAGGGCAGGGGCTGCACCAGAGGGAAGGCGGGCGACCGCAGGTCGACGCCCCCGCACGAGTCTCCCGGGCTGTAGCTGTCACGCGGCACCAGGAGCAGGCGCAGGATGGTCCCGTTGGCGGTGGCCGTCACCGTCCACACCCCGGCCGCGGCGGCCAGGTCGGCGGGCACATCCACGCACATCGCGTCGCTCTTGCCGGCCAGCGTGAAGGTGAAACCCGTCGGCGTGAAGGCGAGGGCGTGGGAAGCCTGATCGACCCCCATCTCCTCACAGGTGTAGCCGGCGAGGGGCTGTGCCGGAGGCTTCGCCTTCCCCGCGGCCGCCGCCGTCGCCCCCAGCGGCAGCACCAGTGCTGCCGCCATCAGGTTGATCCACAAGCGCTTCATGTCTTCCTCCATCTCGGGCGGCCCGCCCCCGTTCGGGGGGCCGCCCGCACCCTTCCTCGTGGTGCCCTCGTTCAGTCCTGATCCCAAGTGCCGATCCACACCGCGCCGCGCCCGTCGGCGCCGATCATCGGACTCCCGCCGGGGATCTGGCCCTCCTGCAGAGAGCCGCGGTCCCCCCCGACGGCGATGAAGCGGGAGCCGAACAGGACGACGTCGCTGATGTCGGGAGTGTCGGCGACGAAGGCCGGATCTCCGCGACCGAGTCGGTAGAGCGTCGCGCCGCCGTCGTCAGAAACCCAGACTCCGGCTGCCGACCCCCACGTCCGCCCCACCACGACGAGGCGATCCCCGTCCCAGGCGGTCCTGCTGCCCGCAGGTGGAGACCCGAAGGGGGCCTCGGCCACCTCCCAGCTGGCGCCGTCGGCAGACACCAGCGCGTGATCCCAGCCGAACGCCAGGATGCGCGTCCCGTGGGGGCTGGCGGCCACCTGCTCGAACTGAGTCTCCAGGCCCACCGGCCCCTCCTGGATGAGGGTCCATTCCACTCCGTCGGACGACACCCAGATGGCACTCGTTGGGTTCTCGAGTCCGATTACCCGACCCACGGCGACCACGCCGGGCCCGGCGGCGACTGCGTCGTAGACCTCGGCAAGGCGGAAGACGTCGCCGGTGGCCCTGGTCCAGGTCACCCCGTCATCGGAGTACCAAAGGCCGTCGGCACCCACGGTCACCAGCCTCCCGCCCACCTCTAGCACCCGGCCGGGGAAGCCCACGAGCGCCGGTTCGACCCGCGACCAGTTGCGGCCGTCCGGACTCGTCCAGTGGGCGGGGTGGGGCCAGTCGTATCCCACCGCGATGAGCCCGTCGCCGCCCTCCCACACGTCGAGGAGGAACTCGTCGCTGGCGGTGGTGCGGCCGTCGGGGAACAGGGCTGCGGCAACGTCGACTCGCTCCCAGGCCAGGCCGTCGGAAGAAACCCACACCGCCGCATCGCTGTACCAGTCCGCCGGCCACGGTTCCTCGAGGACGTAGCCCACGGCCACTAGACCCGGCCCGCCCGTCGTCACCGCGGTGATCCAGGCATCGTCGAACACCGGATCGGCGGCAAGGCGCTCCCAGGTCATTCCCAGGGCGTCGGGGAAAGACGGCACGGTGGTCGTGGTGGCCGGCGCGGCGGTGGTCGTAGTGCCCGCGGTAGTGGTCGGAGCCGGGGCCGTGGTAGTGGGAGCCAGAGTGGTGGTGACGGTGGT
>JBDROA010000118.1:0-30329 GCA_043810615.1 Actinomycetota bacterium
ATCGGCGGCTTCATGCTGGTACGCGACCTGGGCCACCTCCCCCGGGGCTTCAAGATCTGGCCGGTGGTGGTGATCGCCATCGGGCTGTCGCTGGTCCTGGAGGCGGTCGTCCACGACCCGCAGGAAAAGGCCTCCGGGCCCCACGACACGAGCCTCTAGGCCGGCACCCCGCTCCCCCGGTACCATCGGGCGGCTGATGACCCCGCCTGCCCCCACCACCGACCCCTCCCGGCATGGCCTGACCCGTGCTGAGGTAGCCGAGCGGGAGGCCGCCGGGCAGGTGAACGCGGTGCCTACCGGACCGAGCCGCACTGTGGCCCAGATCATCCGGTCGAACGTCTTCACCCTGTTCAACCTGCTCCTGGGAGCCCTGCTGGTACTCGTGCTGGTGGTGGCCCCCATCCAGGACGCCCTCTTCGGCATCGTGCTGATCACCAATTCGGCGATCGGGATCTTCCAGGAGGTTCGGGCCAAGCGCACCCTCGACCGCCTTGCCCTGCTCAGCGCCCCGCAGGCCCGGGCGGTGCGGGACGGACGGGAGGTGGACCTCCCCATAGACCGCGTGGTCCTCGACGACCTGCTGGTGCTGCGCCCCGGCGACCAGATCGTGGTGGACGGCGAGGTGACGGCCGCAGACGGCCTGGAGGTCGACGAGTCGCTGCTCACCGGGGAATCGGACCCCATCCTCAAAGAGCCGGGCGACCCCGTGCTCTCCGGCTCCTTCGTGTCGTCGGGCGGCGGCCGCTACTGCGCCACCCGGGTGGGCCCCGAGGCCTACGCCACCCGCCTGGCCGAGGAGGCGAGGCGCTTCACCCTGGTCCGCAGCGAGTTGCGCAACGGCATCAACCGCATCCTGGCGGTGATCGCCTGGGTCATGGTGCCCACCGTCACCCTGCTGGTGTGGAGCCAGGTGCAATTGGGCGAGGACGTGGGTGTCAAGGAGGCGCTGCGGGGCACCGCCGCCGGCATCGTGGCCATGGTCCCCGAAGGCCTGGTGCTGCTCACCTCGGTGGCCTTCGCCGTGGGCGTGGTCCGCCTCGGGCGGCGCCGGGTGCTGGTGCAGGAACTGCCGGCGGTGGAGGGCCTGGCCCGGGTGGATGTGATCTGCTTCGACAAGACAGGCACCCTCACCGAGGGGCGCCTGGCGGTGGAATCGATCGAGGTGCTCGACGAACGGCACGACCCCACTCCGGCCCTGGGGGCACTGGCCGCCTCAGACCCCAACCCCAACGCCACCCTGCGGGCCATCGGGGAGGCCTTCGCCGCCCCCACCGCCGGGTGGTGGCACACCCGCACGGTGACCTTTTCCTCGGCACGCAAGTGGAGCGGGGCCTCGTTCGGCAGCGCCGGCTCCTGGGTGCTGGGCGCCCCGGAGATTATCCTGCCCGACGACCCCATGGTGGTCGCCTCCATGGAGGCGGCCGCCTCCCGGGGGCACCGGGTGCTGCTCCTGGCCCGGGCCGCCGGAGAGCTCGGCGGCGATGGCCTGCCCGCCGGTCTCAAGCCTGTCGCCCTGGTCGGCCTCACCGACCGCATCCGCCCCGACGCCGCCCAGACCCTGCGCTACTTCGCCGCCCAGGGGGTGGCCGCCAAGGTGATCTCGGGCGACCATCCCCAGACGGTGGCCGCCATCGCCGCGCAGGTGCGCCTCCCCGGGGCCGACATGGTGGTGGACGCCCGCACCCTGCCCGAAGACGGGGAGGCACTGGCGGACGCCATGGAGCAGGGCACGGTCTTCGGCAGGGTTACCCCGCACCAGAAGCGGGCCATGGTGGCCGCCCTCCAGTCGCGGGGGCACGTGGTGGCCATGACCGGGGACGGGGTCAACGACGTGCTGGCCCTCAAGGATGCCGACATCGGCATTGCCATGGGATCGGGGGCGGCGGCCTCGCGCGCCGTGGCGCAGCTGGTGCTACTCGACGGCTCCTTCGCCACCCTCCCCTCCGTGGTCGCCGAGGGGCGCCGGGTGATCTCCAATATCGAGCGGGTGGCCAACCTGTTCCTGACCAAGACGGTCTACGCTTTCCTGCTCGCCATCCTGGTGGGGGCCTTCTCCCGTCCCTTCCCCTTCGTGCCCCGCCACCTCACGCTGGTGGGCTCGCTGACCATCGGGATCCCCGCCTTCTTCCTGGCGCTGGCCCCCTCGGCCAACCGGGCCCGGCCCGGGTTCGTGCGCCGGGTGGTCAGCTTCGCCTTGCCGGTGGGAGGCCTGGCGGCGGCGGCCACCTACTGCGCCTACGAGCTGGCCATCTTCGAGGACATCGGCCTCATCGAGGCCCGCACCCTGGCCGCCCTCGTGCTGGTCTCCGTCGGCCTCTTTGCCCTCATCATCAACGCTCGTCCCCTCACCCCGTGGCGGCGCCTGCTGATCGGCGCCATGGCGGGGGTCTTCCTCATCGTGATGGCCAGCCCGGGGTGGCGGGAGTTCTTCGAACTGGACCTGCCCCCCCTGGTGGTGCTGCTCGCCGGCGTGGGCATCGTCGGGATCACCGGCGGGATCCTCTACGGGTCACTGCGCGCGGTGGGGTGGATCCAGCAGGTGCCCGAGCTGCTCCGGGCCCCGGTCGCCGGCGGGGGCCCCGGCCCGGCCCTGGGCCGGGGGATGGCCTTGCTGCGAGAGCGGGCCCGCCGCATCGGTGAGCCGCTCGAGCCCGAGGCGCCGCCGGGCCCGGCCGAATCCCCCCCGCCCCGGTCGCCCCGGGCCGGGTAGGGGCCCGCCCCCGGTACGATCGCTCCGGCTATGCCTCTCGAGCAGCGCGTCATCACCATCACCGACGAGGCCCTGCGCCGCGTCCTCCAAGTGCGCGCCGACGAGGAGGACGCCGCCGACCTAGCCCTCAGCCTGGCCGTGGCCGGGCCCCGCGGCCGGGGCTGGGAGTACCAGCTCACCCTCGTCCCCGTGATGGATGCCGGCGAGGACGATGCGATCGGCCGGTACGATGACCTGCCGGTGGTGATCCCCGCGGCGAGCATCGCCCTCCTGCAGGGGGCGGGATTGCGCCTGGACGGAGAAGGCCTCGCCCTCGACAACCCCAATCGCCCTCCGGCCGAGCCGTGGTGGCCGGGAGACGAGGCCTCACTCGAGACCCGGGTGGCCGCCGTCCTCGACCACGAGATCAACCCGTCGATGGCCGGCCACGGCGGCTGGGTCCAACTGGCCGAGGTGGACGGCAACACCGTGTACCTCAGCCTCGGCGGCGGCTGCCAGGGCTGCGGCATGGCCCAGGTGACCCTGCGCCAGGGCATCGAGGTCGGCTTGCGGCACTGGGTGCCGGAGATCGGGGCGGTGCTCGACGCCACCGACCACGCCTCCGGCGAGAACCCGTACTACTGAGTCGGCCGGCGGCCGGGAGCCCCCGGCGCCCTCAGACTGCGGGCAGCGTCACCGTGAAGATGGAGTGCCCGCTGCGGTAGTCGTAGCTCAGGTCGCCGCTCATGAGGCGGGCGAGTTGGCGGGACACGGTGAGCCCCAGTCCCACCGACTCGGTCCGCCCCGCCTCTTTGTGGGCCCGGCAGTAAGGGTCGAACACCCGCCCGCGCTCGGCTTCAGGGATGCCGGCGCCGTCGTCGATGACCGACAAGGCCAGAGCGTCGCCGAAGCGGTCCACCCGCACCGTGATGTGCGGCCCACCGTAGCAGTCGGCGTTGGCCACCAGATTGCGGAAGATCTGACGCACCCGGACCGGGTCGGCGAAGACCTTGGCCTCCTGCTCGTGCCGCACGGTGGTCACCTCCTTGCCGATGCGCCGCGCCGCCAGGACCGCGTCCACCTGGTCCCACAGGTGGATGGCATCCCGGGTGACGGCCACATCGTCCAGGTCGAGGCGCGAAGCCACCAGCAGATCCTCGACCAGGTCGGTCACCTCGGTCGCCTGGTCCCCGATGAGGTCGATGAAGGTGCGCACCTCCTCCGGGTCGAGTCGTTCGAGACGGTCCCGCAACTCGTGCGAGAAGCCCACCACGGCGGTGAGTGGGGTGCGTAGTTCGTGGCTGACCGTGGCCACGAACTCGTCCTTGGCGCGCACCAGTTGCCGCAGGCGGTCGGCGGCCCGGGCCTGCTCGGTGACGTCTTGTGCCACCCCGATGACCCCGACCACCCGGCCGTCTTCCCACATGGGCGAGTACCTGGTGTCGAAGACCAGGTCACCCATGGCCACCGTGACGCCGAAGGCTTCCCCGCCCAGGGCCCGCCGCATGGCCTGGATCACCGCCGGGGACTCGCGGTACATCTCGAAGACGGAACGGCCCACCGCTTCGCCCGGGGCCAGCCCGAGGCTCCTGAGCCCCTGGCCCTCCGAGAAGGTGAACACCCCGTGCTCGTCCACGGCGAAGACCACGATGGGAGCACCGGCTATCACGGTGCGCAACCGGTCCTCTACCCGCCGCAACTGATCGCGGGCCCGCAGGTGGTCGGTGAGATCGGTGAAGGACACCACCACCGAAGCGACATCCGGCCTCCCCTCCACCGTGGGCACCACGACCCGTAGAGTGCCGGTGTGGGCCGCCCCTCCGGCATCGGTGAGATCGGCCCTGATCTCGTGGTGGGTCTGGCCGCGCCAGAGGGCATCGACCTGGGCCATCAACGCATCGTGATACCCCGGCCCCAGAGATCCGGACGCGACTTGCTGGGCGAAGCTCTCCGTGCCGGCCGCTCGGAAGACGGCGCGGGCCGCCCCGTTCACCCGCCGCACCGCTGCCCCAACCGCCGCCAGGTGAGCCTGGTCGGGCCGGGCCTGCAAGAAGGCAGCGAGGTCGGTGGCACCTTCGGAGTGCCAGCGCTCGAAGTGCGCCACCACGCCGGACAGGTCCACCTCCCACAGCGGGATGGGCGACATCTCGAAGAGGTTGCGGAAGTGGGCCTCGCTCTGGCCGAGCCGGGCTTCGGCCCGCACCCGATCGGTGAGGTTGGTGACGTGGAGGAAGAGGTGCCGGGGACGAGCCGCGGCATCGTGGACCAACGACATCCCCACCAGGCCCCAGGCCGTCCGCCGGTCCTTGAGGCGCAGGCGGATCTCCTTCTTGATGCTCCAGGCCTCCCCCGCCACCAGGCGCTCGACGGCGCAGCCGTGCTGCCCGGCATCGTCGGGATGGAGGTGGCCCGACCAGGCCGTTCCCACGAGGTCCTCGCTCGGACGGCCCAACAGGTCGCACAGAGCCTGGTTCACCTGCAGGAGATTGCCTTCGAGGTCCAGGACGGCCATGCCGCTGGAGGCCCCCTCGAAGGCCGCTTGGAGGACGCCTTCGGCCTCGCGCAACCGGCCCTCGGTGCGGTTCTGCTTACCGCGCAGACGGCGCGTGGCCGCCCCCAGCAGGCACCCCACGGCACCGACGCCGAAGACCACCAGGCCGCGGATCGACGCCGTCGAAGTGGCCAGGGGCGCCTCGGCGAACAAGGCGGCGGCGAAGTAGGAGCCGGCCACCAGCGGCGGCACTGCCAGGGCTTGCCCGGGTGGCAGCGCCAGGGGGTAGCCGAAGGCGAGCAGGCCGAACCACAGCTCCAGCGGCCCCGGCACCGCCCCGGCCAACTGGCCCACCAACAGCAGCACCGCCAGCCCGAAACCGCCGCGCACCAGCGCCCACCACTGCCCGCCGGGCCTGGCCAGGCCGGCGAGGGCGAGCACCCCAAGCATTCCCAGGATGCCGGCGCCCGACCACACCCGGACCCCGGGGTCGGCGAGATACCAGACCACGGCGGCGTGCCCGGTGAGCCCGGCCACCACCGCCGGTTCCAGGCGCGGCAGAAGCCGGGCGGCGAACAACGATGGGCGCCTCGACGTGACGAACCTCCGTCTCATCTCGTCGTGCTATCGGCAGGCACCCCGGCCCCCTAAAGGGCCCTGCGTCAGCCGTGTCCGGGAGGAGGGGGTAGGCCGGCGATGGCCTGCCTCCGGGCCCCCACGATCTCCCCGGCGATCTGCTCCAGGCAATCCATGAGCCACAGGTGAGCGGCCTCACCCGGGCGGAAGTCGGCCTCGGCCATCCCCTGGATGCGGCCCTGCTCCTGCAGGTCCTTGACCCGGCGGAAGTTGCTGCGCGGTACGGTCTGGTACACCCCGAAGGTGCGGCCGCCCCGTTCGTTGAGCACGGAGAACACCGGGACGTCGCTGGGCCCGTCGGCGATGTAGACCATCTGGCCGAAAGGAACCCGGCGCTGCTCGGCGGTCATCCGGGCGTTGACGTCGATGCCCGGGTTGCAGTTGGCCCCCTTGTTGATCTCGAACACGGCCCGGGTCTTGGTGGTGTTGTCGATCGCGTAGCCCTGGCGGGTGATGCGCCCGGCCCCCGGGGACACGGCGAGTCGGCCCAGGTAGCCGGGAGGCGCCGTGTGCTCCACGAAAGTGTTGGCCCAGATGCCGTCGAGGAAGGGGGCAATGGGACTCCCCTCCACCATGGGCCGCAGGCCGGTGGAGATGGCATAGTGCTCCACCGTGATGCCCTGGGCGGCGTACGCCGGGTTCGCCGACGCGTGGCGGCGGGTGGTGTCGAGGAACTCGGGGATGCCCGGGCTCGGGCGGAGGCGGCCGCCCAACTCGCGCAGCCGGGCGTTGGTCAGCCCCGGGAAGACCCCGGCCTCGACGTGGGAGAGGAGGTGCAGCAGGTAGGCCGTATCGCGCGAGATGATCTCCCCGCGCTCCCGGTGGAACTCCGGCAGGGCCTCTACCTCGGCCCAGAAGGTGTCACCGTCCACCCCATACTCCTCAAAAAGGGGCTCCTGCTGATTGCCCACGATGAGGGTGCAGTCGAAGTCCCAGATGAAGGCGATGACGGTCTGAGAGTGCAGCGGGACGGGCATCCCGGCCAGGGTACTCAGAGCGTCGCCGGCGGGGAGGCTTGCCGCGCCCGGAAGGCTCGGGGAGGCGGGCGCGGGCAACGCCCGATAGGCTGCGCCGGCAAGAGGGACCATGGCCGAATTCGAAGTCCGGGCCGCCGAGGCCGAGCAGGTCCGCGAGCTGCGCCGGGCCCTGCTGCGCCCCCACCAGCAGGTGGAGGAACTGGTGTACACCGGGGACGACCACCCCGAAGCGCTGCACCTGGGCGGCTTCCGCCACGCCAAGATGGTCGGCATCGCTTCCATCATGCCCCGTCTCATGCCGGGCCATCCCGAGCGGGCGGCCTGGCGGGTGCGGGGCATGGCGGTGGACCACGGCCACCGGGGTTATGGACTGGGCGGGCGCCTCCTGGGCGCCTGCCTGGACCACGCCGCCGCCCACGGCGGGCGCCTGGTCTGGTGCAACGCCCGGGCCGGGTCGTTCGGCTTCTATGAGAGGTACGGCTTCCGCCGCGATGGCGAGCCCTTCGAACTGCCCGACATCGGCCCGCACTACCGCATGTTCACCCTCATTGCGCCCGGCGACGCCGGCCGCGGACCGGCCCGGGGGGAATGAGGGAGGGCCCGGCGGGGTTGGGCCGGGCGTGCCCACCCAGGAGCCCACTTGCCCCAGCCCCTGTCCGTCCTAGGCATCTCCGGCAGCCTGCGGCGCGCCTCGTTCAACACCGCGGCGCTGCGCGTCGCGGTGGAACTGGCCCCCGAAGGGATGGCCGTTGAAGTGGCCACCCTGCACGGCATCCCCAACTTCGATGCGGATGTCGAGGCGGCCGGCCTGCCCCCGGAGGTACGGCGGTTGCGGGAGGCGATGACCGCGGCGGACGCCCTGTTGATCGCCACCCCGGAGTACAACTGGTCGATCCCCGGAGTGCTCAAGAACGCCCTCGACTGGGCCTCCCGGGGCGGGGAAGGGTCCCCCTTGCGCGGCAAGCCGGCGGCCGTCCTCGGCGCCGGCGGTCGCTTCGGAACGCTGCGGGCCCAGGTCCAGTTGCGCGAGATCCTGCGGCACAACCGGGTGCGGGTGGTGGGGTTGCCCGAGGTGATGATCGATGCCGCCGAGACCCGCTTCGACGACGCCGGCAGACTGACCGATGAGCGATTCCGCGGCCAGATCCGGCGCCTCCTCGAAGCCCTGGCCGAAGAGGCGCGCCGGGATCGCTGAGGCTTCCCAGACGCGGACAGGCCCGGAGACACTTCGGCGTTGCCGCCGCCGCGAGCGGACCTGACTCACGGATCTCCGGGCCCGGTGGTCCGGGTTGGAGTCGCCACCTGGCCCCGGGTCGCCCCGGGACAAGCGGCCACCCCACGGATGGCCGCTAGCGCCCGGCCACCTCACGGGTCCTGCGAATACTGCCAAACACTATTGGACCACCTCCTTTCACCGTTGCCGGGAAGGCTAGCGCCGTACGAAGGCAAAGGGCCGCACGGGTGGGGCGGTCGCCACCCGAGATTGCTACCTTCACGGCTGCTACCCGCCCTAACGGAGGCTCCCATGCCCGCCTCTCGCCGCCTCATAGCCGTGCTCGCCGCCCTCCTCGTGACCGCCGCGTGCGGTGGGGGCGATGACGCGAAGACCACCACGACCGCAGCCCCTACCACCACGGCGGCGACCACCACGACCGACATCGTCACCACGACGACGACCACCGAACCGGCCGACGCCGGGTCCCTCGCCGGACTGCTGGCCGACCCGGTCGACGACCCGCTGCTGGACACCGGCTACCACGAGATGCGCTACGGCGACGACGCCCACACCTACCTGGTCTCCACCGGCGACTCCCTGACGATCGACGGCGGCCGCCTCGCCCTCGCCCGCTTCGCTCCCCTTCCGGCGACGACTGGCATCGGCGCCGACCAGATGCTGCTCGAGGCGTGGATCGAGCCGTTCCCGGGAGGCGTCGCCCCCCCGGCCATCGTCCTCTACGGCCTGGGCGTGGGGGGATGGAACCCCTACGTGGTGGTGAACGCCACCTCGATCCTGGCCTACCTGGAGACCACCACCGACTACCAGGCCCGCAAGGCGAACGGACCGGCCGACGTCCGCACCACGCCGGCCTCCTTCGACTGGACCGGCACCGCTCACTTCATCGCAGACGTCGCCGTCTTCGAGCATCCCGCGGGGGAGACCCCGGCGTACCGGGGACAGATCGAGTGCACCTTCACCGGCACCCTGGAGTGCACCACCGTCTCCGACGACGGCGTCCTCCGGCCCGGCGACGAGGGCGAAGCCGTCGGG
Source organism: Actinomycetota bacterium (assembly GCA_043810615.1). Taxonomy (GTDB): domain Bacteria; phylum Actinomycetota; class Acidimicrobiia; order Spongiisociales; family UBA11373; genus VGBK01. Next base: position 9,063 of record JBDROA010000118.1, read on the forward strand.
GCGCTGCAGGACGCCCTGGGGGGACTGGGCTACTTCACCGGCGCCGCCGACGGCAGCTACGACGACGAGACGACGGCTGCGGTGCGCTTCTTCCAGCGCGACTACCGCCTGTCCACCGACGGCAGGGCAGGCCCGCAGACCCTGGGCCTCCTCGAAGACGTGGCCTCGGGCGCCTCCGACATCGTGCTCGCCTCCCGGGACGGCGTGGGCGAAGTCGCCTTCGGGACCCCGGCCGACACGGCACGCCCTGCCCTCAACGCCATCTTCGGCCCCCCCGACTCCACCAACGGCTGGTACGAGGACGATTGCGACGGCCACATGTGGTTCAAGACCACCTGGGACGGGTTCACCGCCGTCTTCACCGACCGCGATGGGTCGCGGCAGTTCGATGGCTGGCACGTGGACGACCTGAGCGACCTCCCCTCCTGGCTCTACTTCGCAGGGGGCATCCGGCCGTCCTGGAGATGGTCCGACTTCGCCGCCATGGGGGCCGGTTTCGACCCCACCTACGGCGCCTTCTGGTACCAGCACGACCTCGGGTACAACAACGGCCGTTTCGTGAACCCGCCTTCCGACCCACCGGCGGCCGCGGCCCGCATTCGCAGCTACGGCACGGGCACGGGCGCCTTCGTCAGTTGCTGAGGCCGGGTGGAGTGCGGAAGGACCCCCGGAGGGCAGCCACGGCGTGCCGCTGAAGCCCGTTCAGGCCTTGGGGGGCGGTACCGGGATGCGCGCCGGCTCCGGCCGGGGTTGGTAGTGCCGCCAGCAAAACTCGTTCTTGTTGTAGCGGGAGATCAGGGTGCTGCACCCGGGGTGAGCGCAGTTGCGGCCCTCGTCGTACACCTTCTTGGGGCGCCGTCCCGCCACCTGCTTCATGGAACTCACCCCATAACGATGCCACGGCACGGCGGCTATGGCAAAGCCGGACAGGGTCCCGGCGGGCCCGGCCCCGGCGGACCCCAGCGTCGGAGGTGACGCTCGAAGGAGCGGGCGGTAGCGTTCCCTCGATGCGAGCCATGCTCCTCCCCCGGCCGGGCCCCATCGAGAACGCGCCACTCCGACTCGCCGATCTGCCCGACCCGGCGCCGGGCCCAGGGGAACTCCTGGTGGAGGTGGCGGCCTGCGGGGTGTGCCGCACCGACCTGCAACTCGTCGAGGGCGATCTGGAGGCGCGACACCTGCCCATCGTCCCCGGTCATCAGATCGCCGGCCGGGTGGCCGCCCTGGGCCCGGGGACCACCGGGTGGGCGGTGGGGGACCGGGCCGGCGTGGGCTGGCCGGCCGGGTCGTGCGGCGTCTGCGGCTTCTGCCGCAGTGGCCGGGAGAACCTTTGTGAGCAGGCCCGGTTCACCGGCTGGGACCGCGACGGGGGCTATGCCGAGCGGGCCGTGGTGCGAGCCGACTGGGCGGTGCGCCTCCCCGGGCGCTTCCCCGACCCGGCCGCCGCCCCCCTCCTCTGTGGCGGCGTCATCGGGTACCGCTCGTTGCGGATCTGCGGGATCCGTCCCGGCGGGCGCCTCGGCCTCTACGGCTTCGGGGCCTCGGCTTTCCTGGCCATTCAGGTGGCGGTCCACTGGGGGTGCGAGGTCTATGTCGCCACCCGCTCACCGGCGGAGCAGCGGCGGGCCCGGGAGATGGGAGCGGTGTGGGCCGGGCCGTACGAGGAGCCGCCCCCGGTGCCGCTCGACGCCGCGGTGACCTTCGCCCCCGTAGGTGAGGTGGTGGTAGCCGCCCTGCGCGCCCTGGACCGGGGAGGGGTGGTGGCGGTCAACGCCATCCACCTCGACCGCATCCCCGGGTTCCCCTACCGGCACCTGTGGTGGGAACGGCAGATCCGCAGCGTCGCCAACTCCACCCGGCGCGACGCCGCGGAGTTCATCGACCTGGCGGCGCGCATCCCGGTGCGCACCGTGGCCGACACCTTCCCCCTGGAGGAAGCCAACACCGCCCTGGCCCGCCTCAAGCGGGGCGAAGTCTCGGGGGCGGCGGTACTGGTGGTCGGGTAGCGCCGGACAGCGGGCGGCCTCCGCACCCCCCCCGGGTCGGAGAGCCGCCGGCGGAGAGGTCAGACCCGGGGTGGCGGATCAGGCCGTGGCCCCGCCTCCCCCGCCACGCCACGGGGCTTCAGTGGGTTGGCGCGAGTGAGGAAGTCGACCACGACCTATGCACCAGGCCTCCTGCTGCGCGATAATCGCGTTGGGGGATCGCATGACATCGGGAGCCTGTCGGCGCAGGGGAATCCGGGCGGCACTGGCGGTGTCGCTGCTTCTGTGGATTCCGGCCGACGTGGCTGATGCGCAAGAGCAGATCTCGATAGACATCACTGAGAGCGATCTGACGTGGCCGGTTCACGAGCAAGGTGCCATGGGTTGGCCCCGCTTCGGTGAGGCCATGTCCGGCGACAGCCTGTGCTCCGAGGTCGGCATAGGGGGTCGGATCGCCACAGTCCGCTTCGATCTGCTGTTCGATCTCGCCGCGAGCACGCTCACCGGCAAGCTGTCGGGAACAATGGCTGGATGGAGTGACGCCGATTGGGATCACGGCTCCGGTTCATTCACAGGGTCAATCTCTGATGGCTGGGTTTGGGAGACTCCGGACGGGTTTGCCTGGGGCGGCAGATCCATCATGAAGCTCAGCTTCTCTGCGGCCGGCATCTGTGCCACGGTGTTAGATCCGGAGACCAACGCGGTTGTCGATCGGATCTACGCAGAGGGTGAGGGCTCGGTCGACGTGGAGGTGGAGTTCGCCGGAGGGGCCGGAGCCTGGGGGGCACAGCAACACGGCTTCCGGCTCATCACACTCAACGAGACCGAAGGCAGCATCCGGTTGGGCTGCATCTGGTGTGAGGTTCCTGTTCCGTTCCCGGCTGGAGAGGCAGACGGCAGCCCAGTGCCGGGTCCGGGTGAGGGTGGGGAGACGGGTGCTCCGGTTGATGTGGGTGAGGTGCCGTCCGGGACGGAGCCGCAAGCGGTGGTACCGCCCGGCGACACCGTCCCTGGGGCGGAGCCCACCGACAGCGATGACGGGTCGCCAGTCGAAACCGATTGGGCCGGGTTGGTGGTGCTGGTGGGCATCCTGGTCGGTGCGGCGGCTGCCGCGGTCCTGATTTGGGCGATCGCCCGTGCCAGGGCGAAGAAGAAGTCCTTCTTCCGAGGCCTCGAGCTGAAAGGGGCACCCCCCACCGCCGAGGATGCGCTCGCTGCCGCTGTATTGGAGGTCGGGTATCTCCCCCCGTCGACTCCGCCATCACCTCCCCCGCCTGACAGCCTGTCGACCTTGGACCCACCTCGGCCGCTGTCCTCTTTGCGGTTCACACCCAGCACATCCCTGCAGGGCCGCGACGCTGGGGGCCGGGCGGTGGTCCTCCCCGCGGGAAGGGACTACAGCTGGAAGTCGGTTCCGGGCGGGGACCCGTCCTCGGTCGCGGTCTGGACGGGCCACATCGGTGAGGGTCCGGCCCGGTGGGTCTATGTCGATCGCAGCCACGTCGATCCCGATTACGAGGGCCTGAAGCGCCTGAAGCCGTTCGTTCCCAACGATCACGTCCCGCCCCCGCCACCATCGGGTGTCGACCTGGACCGTGGCTACGGCCAACGGACCTTGGAACCTGCGGCAGGGAGATCGCTCGTCCTCGAAGAGTGGGACCCGCTTCGACCCGACCGATCGATCGGTTCCATCGGTGAGCTCGCACCCGGGACCTACCTGACCGGCACACCGGTCGGAAACCGGATCCCCGTCTACGACCACACCCGCGGCGTCTGGGGATGGGTCATCAGCGGTGGCATCTGAAACGACCACCCCCTAGATCAAGACGATCCGTATCGGAGAGCCTTCTGTGGATCTGGCCGACCCGGGGTGGCGAGTGAGACCGTGGGAACCCTCATCCGCCATCCTGAGGAGGACGGACCCAGGAGGTCTCTTCCGCGACTTCGGATCGTCCGCTGCCGTCGGAGTTGGGCCGACACCCATGGCCGGCGTGTCCGCCACGTCTTAGTGGCTGTCGTGAATGTTCGCGCCGGTAGCGCGCGGATTGCCATGTTGCGGTGGTTCCGTGGCGATAGGGTCCGGCGATGGGTGCCAATGAGCAGCAGTCCAAGGGAACGTGGCGGTCGCTGCCCGCCGATCTGACCGACGGGGAATGGGAGCTGATCGCCGACCTGGTGCCGACCTACTCCGGTGGTGGCCGGATGGGGCGGCCCGCCAAATGGTGCAAGCGTCAGATCGTGGACGCCATCTTCTACGTGGCGGCCACCGGCTGCCAGTGGCGGGCCTTGCCTCCCCACTATCCCCACTGGAACACGGTGCACCGTTACCACTTGGCCTGGAGCCGGGACGGCACCTGGGAGGCGATCGTGGACCGTCTCCGCACCTTGGTGAGGGTGAAGGAAGGCCACGAGCCTGAGCCTTCGGCGTCGGTGGTCGATGCCTGAAGCGTCCGCGGTGCCTCCACGGTCGGCTCTGCTACCAGGGGTTTTGATACTGGCAAGCGGGTCTCGGGGCGGAAGATCTTCGGGCTGGTCGACACCTTGGGACTGCTGGTAGCGGTGGTGGTCGTGGCCGCCAACATCTCCGACAACATCGGCGGCACCGCCGTCTTGGACCGGGCTTTCCCCAAGTCCGGGCGGCTGCGCAAGGTGTGGTGCGACGGCGGGTTCAAGAAGACCTTCGCCACCCATTGCTCCCGTCTCGGCATTGTTGCCGAGGTGGTCAACCGGATCTCGGCTCACTCCTTCGAGGTGCTGCCCCGACGCTGGATCGTGGAACGGACCTGGGGCTGGCTGGTCAATACCGCCGCCTGCAGGTCGACTATGAACGCGACCCGGCCGTGGCCGAAGGGTTCGTCTGGGCGGCTCACGCCCGACTGCTCCTCCGCCGTCTCACCCAACCAGGCGACCGCGACCCGCGCAGGGCAAACCAACGCGACAGCCTCTCAGAAGCACCTCAGTGCGGAACCTGCCGGATCAGCACGGTGAGGCCGCAGCTCAGAGGCCCGGCCACGAGGGCACCCGCCCCACCCTGTCGTTCGGGCAGGTCAGGGGGTGTGGAGGGCGCGGACCGGGGGCGGACTCCGTAGAGGCCCGGCACGACATGCCCACAGATGATCGCCGTCGCCGCGGCCCGCCGCGGCGTCATCGGGGTAGGATTCGATAGGTTGCGGTTGGGGGACTGGGTGCGTCGCCTCGGTTGGTGCCTCGCGGTAGTTCTGGTGGTGGGTGCCTGCGGCGACGACTCGGTGTTCCGCGACGCGACCACGAGTGCGGGGTCGTCGACGAATTCGAGTACCGCTCCTGATCCGGACTGGAGCCCGCCGTCGGCTGCGCTCGTACCGAGGATCACCGTTGAGCGTCTCCAGGCCCTCGAAGCCGCGATCGAGTTGCCGGCAGTGGAGGAGACGGACAACGACGGGAATGGTGTCATCGACCGATTCGTGCAGCAGTACTCGGAACGCCAGGTTGCCGAAGGCGTGACCCTGAGCCGAAGGTTGCGGTACGTCCGGCAGGCCGATGGGAGCTACGCGGGAACGCTGATGCTGGAGTTCGAGGTAGGGGGGGATCAAGCGATCTCGTACCGGCACGTCGTGCAGGTTGACAAGTCTTTCGCTCCCACGATTGACGATCTGGTGTTCTCGGTGCCTCCAACGGAGGTCATCGATCCGGATCCAGTGTGGGCTCACGAGGTCGAGTACACACCCGGTAGACCTGCTGCGAGCGGCACGGCTCTGGAAGTGCGGGTAGACAGCGGGGTTCCGAAGACCTCCCCGGAGGAGGTGCAAGCTGCCGCAGAGGACATGGCCCTGATCGAGGCAATGGAAGCCTGCGACCGCATGGAGGGGGAAGAGCAGATGCTCTGCCGTCTGCTGCTCTTCGTCAATCACTCAGACAGCCCGCTGCTCCAGGAGGCGATGCAGGACTACAACCTCGCAGAGCTCGGAGGGGCGGTCATGAAGGGCACGGCTGAAGCGGATGCCGGCTACTGCAACGTCCTTCCCGACGAGGACCGCGACCTGTGCCGGTACTACCTGACGAGAACGTTCATTCGCGCCTGCGAACAGAGATTCGACCCTGATGAGGAGGTGTACCGGGAGTGCGTGCGCTTGGCGGTGTCCGATATCTGGGATCCGATGTTGCGCTTCGCCGCGTGTGGCCATGTGGCCGATGCCGCGATGCGCGATGAATGCCTGGGGAAGGGATCCGTCGAGGTGTGTGACCGATACCCCGAAGGCGCCCCAAGGGCCCGGTGCATCCTCGCCTACGCCACCGCCGCCGGGGATCCGGCACTGTGCGAGCGGATCCCCCCGGACCTGAGACCCTTCAACCTGGACTTCTGCCTCAAGTACGTGTCTCTGGTCGCTGACGACCCCGATGGATGCATGCGGATCTCCGACGAGTCGCAACGGGCGGAATGCCTGAGCTTGCTGGCAGCCGAGCGTCGAGATGCCGACCTCTGTGAGCGGCTGGAGAGCCGGGAGCACCGGGAACGCTGCTACGCGACCGTGGGCGCGGCAACCGGTGATGTCGCAGCCTGTCTTCGGGCAGGTGCTCGTCCCGATCCAGATCGCTCGTGGGAGGAGGACCCACAGACCAGCTGGGAGCGCGATGTCTGCATCGTGACTGCGATCAAGCACGCCAACCTCACCGACCACCGCTGGTGTGACGAGATCCTCGACCTCGACGGTCAGCATATGCGTGAGACATGCCTGACCAGGGTGGCACTCAACGCACGTAACACCTACGTCTGCACCTTCCTCACTGCGGCGCCGGCACGCGACTCTTGCTTCGCGCTGGTGGCACAGGCCGTCGGCGATCTAGCCCTCTGCGACCTGATCGATGACGGTGAGGTCGAGCAGCAATGCCGACACGCCGTCTGCCGCGCGACGACAGATCCCGACGTACGGGAACGATGTCGAGAGTTGTTCGGCGAAGCTGGCACTACCTCCACGTGCACGATCACCACCGCGACGTCGTCGGTATCGTCGCTGTGCGCCAATCAACCGGATTGGTGGATCGCGTCGCATGAGGAGTGGGTTGAGTTCTGCTGGAACTCGCGCTGTTCCTCCATCCAGACAAGGACACCAGAGTGCGATGAACGCTGAGCACCCTCAGCCCACGCCAAACAGACGCCTCGGCCGGCAAGGAGAAGGCAAGCCGACCCGGACCCCCACCCTTCCCTGAGAGCTGCGCATCGGGCCGCGACGGCCCGGCCGAAGGCAACGGTGTCGGACGGTAATCTCCAGGGTTCGCCTATGACCCCCTTCATCGTCTTCGGCGTCCTGGCCGATGCCGCCGGGATGGTTCTCGTAGTCGCGGGCGCCCCCACCGCCAACCCGGGCTTGATCGCCGTCGGCGCCCCCCTGCTGATCGCCGGCACCGTCTTCTGGCTGGTAGGAGCCAAGACCCGAACCATGCTGGGAGGGCGCAGCCTCAGGTCCATCATGGGCGACGCCTCGGGCCCCGGGGGAGGCGGCGTCCCCGCCCGGGCCACAGTCCGGGCTATCGGCGAGACCGGAATCACCATCAACGAGGCTCCGGTCTTCGCCTTCGACCTCGAAGTGCACTGCGAGGGGCAGCCCCCTCACCCGGTGACGGTCAAGCAGATGGCGCCCCGGATGCTGGTCGGCGCGGTGCTCCCGTGCCACGAGGTGGCAGTTCGGGTCGACCCGACCGACGTCTCCCAGGTCACCATCGATTGGAGCGAACTGCCCCGGGCGGAGGCGTCTCAGATGAGCATGGACGTCCCGGCCGACCTCATCGCCTCCATCCCTCCGGAACGGCGCGGCTCGGCCGACGAACTGCTCGCTCGGGGCCGTCGGGGCATGGCGCGCCCGGTGGGTATCCGGAACATGGGCGACGCGGTCGAACTCGGCCTGATCCCCGCGGGCGACGAGCGGGCCGGAGACCGGGTGGCCCTGCTCGAATTGGAGATCAAGCTGCCCGGGACCGGCCCCGGCCCGGGACCGGCCCCTGCCCGGCCACGGTGCTCCACCGGTTGCCCACTCGGCCGGTGGGCCTGGTAGGGCCGGGACGGGAGTTGGTGGTCGCGGTCGATCGCGACAACCCCGAGCGCGAGGTGGCGGTCGACTGGGAGGCTCCCGGCGAATAGGCCTCCGCCCTTGCGGTCGAGAGCTGCGGGGAGGATGGTGTCAGCGATGAGCACCGCCGCGCCTACCCGCTACTGGCATCTCCGCGACGACGGACGGGTGCAGTGCGACCTCTGCCCCCGGCACTGTGCCCTCCACGAGGGGCAGCGGGGCCTCTGCTTCGGGCGGGCCCGCCGCGGTGACGCCATCGTGCTCACCACCTACGGCCGGTCGAGCGGCCTCGCCGTGGACCCCATCGAGAAGAAACCCCTGTTCCACTTCCTCCCGGGAAGCGCCGTCCTCTCCTTCGGGACCGCGGGGTGCAACCTGGCCTGCCGCTTCTGCCAGAACTGGGACATCTCCAGGGCCGTGGAGGACGACATCCTGGGGGTCGAAGCCTCGCCCGAGGGAGTCGCCGGGCAAGCTCTCCGCCTCGGCTGCCGCAGCGTCGCCTTCACCTACAACGACCCCGTGGCCTTTCACGAGTACGCCGTAGACACCGCCCGCGCTTGCCGCGCCCGGGGCATCTCCACCGTGGCAGTCACCGCCGGGTACGTGAACCCGGAGCCGCGGGAGGAGTTCTACGCGGTCATGGATGCGGCCAACGTCGACCTGAAGTCCTTCGACGACGGCTTCTACCGCCGCTACTGCGGCGGGCGCCTCGACCCGGTGCTGGAGACCCTAGAGTACGTGGCCCGCCACACCGCCACGTGGCTGGAGGTGACCACCCTGCTCATCCCCGGGCTGAACGACTCCCCGGCCGAGGTCGCCGCCCTCAGCGCCTGGGTGGCCGAGCACCTGGGCCCCGACACCCCCCTGCACTTCAGCGCCTTCCACCCCGCCTACCGCATGACCGACCGGCCCCCCACCCCGGCAGCCACCCTGCCCGCGGCCCGGCGCCTCGCCCGGGCCGCGGGCCTCCGCTTCGTCTACACCGGCAACGTCGTCGACCCCGAGGGCCAGTCCACCCACTGCCCCGGCTGCGGCGCCCTTCTGGTGGGTCGGGACCGGTACCGGCTCACCGCCTGGGGCCTGGCCGCCGAGGGGTGCTGCGCTGCCTGCGGCGCGCCCTGCCCCGGGGTCTTCGACCCCGCCCCGGCACCCGGGAGCCGCGACGTCGCAGGGGTCTGAACCCAATCGGAAAGTAAGGGCAAGCACCCGGACCGCCGATACGATCAGCACCATGCTGCCCACCCGGCGCCGCGGCGCCGTCCTGCTCGCGTTGGCCCTGCTCGTCGGGACCGCCCCCGCGGCGGCTCAGGAGGAGGGCGCCCCCGAGCCGCGCGCTGCCACCCTCCCCTCGTTCAACGAGTCGCCCGGGTGCGGGGGACCGGACGGGATCCGGGGCCCCTTTGCCACCCGGCAGGGAGAACTGCCCGCGACGGAGGCCGTTCTCGGCCCCTGGGGCGACTTCTTCGGAAGGGACATCGCCGCCGTGCGGTCCCAGTTGGTCCGGCTCTACCTGCCCTCCCCCGGCGGCGCCGTGGGGGTGTGGGTCCACTCCCGCGTGGCCCCGGCACTGCGAGCGGTGATCCGCAACCTCGAGCGCGAGGCCGCCGCCGGCCACAGCTACCGCATCCGCTCCTGGGACACGGGGTCGTACCGGGCCGCCACCATCCCTCCCCACCGCCACTTCTCCTTCCACGCCGTGGGGGCGGCCATCGACGTCAACTCCACGACCAACCCCCACCGCCTCGACAACGTGCTCATCACCGACATGCCCGCCTGGTTCGTGAGGGCCTGGACCGACGCCGGCTGGTGCTGGGGCGGCGCCTGGCAGACCATCAAGGACTCCATGCACTTCTCGTGGCAGGGCCCCCTGGCCACCCCCGGCTACCAGACCCCGGCCCCGTTCCCACCCCGTACCGCTGCGGCGACCTTCACTCGCACTCTCTCCTTCCCCACCGTGCTGGGGCCCACGGCGGAGGGCGGCACCCTGCTCCTGGCCGACCTGGACCGCGACGGGGCCGCCGACGCAGTGCGGGTTCGCCCCTGGACCCCGGCCGGCCACCTCGGGTTGGAAGCCGCCCAGGCGATCCACGGCTTCGAGACCTGCGCTACGGGGGAGGCCACCGGGTGGCCCGCCGTAGACGGGGCGGCCCGCCTCCTCGCCGATCGCGACGGTGACGGCAGGCCCGACCTCTGGGAAATCGACGCCTCGGGTGAGACCGTCGTGCTGTCGATCTACAGCTTCGCCTCCGGTTTCACCCGACGCCTGGGACGCCTCACCACTGCAGTGCCGGCCTCGGCGGGGGCCGTCTTCCTGGTCGGCGACCACGATCGCGACCGCCGGGCCGACCTGTACGTTGTGCGGCCCGGCGACCCGGCCACGCTGGCGGTGTGGCGCGGCCGCGGCTTCACCCCTCTCATGGAAGCCACGTTGCCGTTCGCCGCCGACACACGCTGGCGCTTCGCCCTGGGGGAACGGGACGGCGATGGGATCCCCGACCTCTTCGCCCTGGGGCCCGGCAACACCCCCGCTCTCCACATCCTCACCGGGGCGTCCGCCTTCTCCGGCCCGACGGAAACCATCACCCTGCCCGGCCCCGGTCGCGACGGGGCCTTCGCCGTGGAGGACCTCGACGGCGACGGGCGGGGCGACCTGTACCTCCTCGACGGGGCCGGAACTCTGACCGTGCACCTGGGCGGCGAGCGCGGCGGCGCCCCCGACGGGCAACTCGTCTACTGGTTCTACGAGGGGCACGACCCCCATTGGGAGGCCGGCGCCGGGTGCCCGGCCGACCCCGGGGAGCGCTTCGGCCGGATCCGGGTGGCGGGGGCAGGCTCCGGCACGGCGGCGCTGCACCCGGATCCCTCCGGCGGCGGCTGGGCCCTGAGCGGCTCGGTCCCCGGGGGGCAGCCGTGGCGTCAGGAGGTGACCGGCGACGCGATCGACCTGGCCGCGGTGGCCACTCCGGCCGGGGATCGTCTCGCCGTGCTCCACAGCGGGACCGGGACCATGGTGTCCCTGTTCACCCCGGCAGGTGCTCTCACCGGGCGAGTCCGCTTCGGCTCACTGGACGGCCCGGCAAGCCTGGTGGTGCTCGCGGCCGGAGGGGCCCCCGCCCTCGGGGTGGTGGCCTCCGGGCCCGAAGGGGCGAGCCTGACCGCCCGGGCCCTCGACGGCACCCGGCTGGGGACGGTACCGCTGCGCCTGGAGCCCATTGCCGCTGCCGCCCGGGAGGCCGGCGGCCACGGCGCCTCCGAGATCGTGCTGCTCGGCACCGCAGCGGAGGAGACCCGCCTGCAGGTGCTGGCCCTCGACGGCACCCTCCGGGCCGAGACGGTGCTGCCCGCCGGGGGCCGGGCCGAGTCCCTCGCCCTCGTCTCGGGGGAGCGACCGGCGGTGCTCTGGCGGAACGCCGCGACCGGGCGGGCCCGGGTGCTGGTGTTCGACTCGGCCCTGGGTCTCGTCGCCCGCCACACCGTGCCCCCCGAAGCCGGGGTGGTCCTGACCGCGGTGGGGGGCGACGTGGTAGTCGCCTACCGGGCGCAGCGCAACGGCACGGTGTGGGTGCTGGCCCGAGACGGCGTCACCGGCGAGCGCCGCTACCGGACGCTCCTGCCCGCCGGCTTCGACCCGGCGGCGGCCGCCGCCGCGCTCGACGGCACCCTGTTGGTGGCCGGCCATCGCCTTGGGGACGGCGCGGTGCTCATCGATCGACGAACCCCCGGCGGCGACCTCCTCGCCCGAGAGCAGCACTACCTGCGCTAGCGCCGGTTCTCGCTCTCCGCTCGGCGCCGGCGGGCGAGGCCGGTGAGGACTCCCACTACCCCCCCGGCCCCCACCCCGATGAGGACCAGCACCCAGGGCGAGGTGCCCCCGGCCTCCGCCGGTGCCGGAGCCGTGGTCGTGGTGGCGTCGGGAACGGTCTGGGCCGCCGCCCCCGCCACGGGGAAGGCGAGGAGCAGCAGCAGGACGAGAGATCCGAGAACCAGGGAGCGGCGCATGGGGCCATTCTGGCGCGCCGCCGACGGCCCGGCGCAGCGCCCGGGCCGGGAATAGGATGATCCTGCCCGCCGGGGGGCGCTTCCACCCGCCATCGACTCGCTAGGAGAACCCCATGTCCCGCAGCACCATCACTCTGGAGCAGCGCATCGCGGCCGCTCCCTCCCAGGTGTTCCACGCCTTCACCAACGCCACCGCCCTGCGGGAGTGGCTATGCGACGCCGCCATGGTGGTGCCCCGGCGCGACGGGCGCCTGCACTTCTGGTGGACCAGCGGCTACCACGCCACCGGCGACTTCACCAAGGTGGTCCCCGACGAGCGGGTCTCTTTCACCTGGCGCGGCAAGGGCGAGCCCGCCGAGACGAGCGTGCGGGTGGCCCTCCGACCGGACGGGGAAGCCACAGTGGTCGAGCTGGCCCACAAGGGAGTGGGGACCGGCAAGAAGTGGGCCGAGGCGGCCGAAGCCATCCGGCGCGGGTGGGAGATGGGCCTGCAGAACCTCAAGTCGGTGCTCGAGACGGGGCACGACCTCCGCTTCACCCGCCGCCCCATGCTGGGCATCCTCCCCGACGCCCTCACCCCCGAGGCCGCCTCCCGATTGGGAGTGCCGGTCACCAAGGGGATCCTGCTGGGCGGGGCGGTGGAGGGGATGGGGGCCCACGCCGCCGGGCTGCAGCAGGGCGATGTGATCGTCCGTATGGGCGAAGAGAAGATCCGCGACTGGGCCGGGCTGCAAACGGCGCTGCGCGGCCACCGGGCGGGCGATGAGGTGGAGGTCACCTACTACCGCGGGGCCGAAAAGGCCAGGACGACGATGACCCTGTCCCCCCGGCCCATGGACGAGCCCCCGGCCACCGCGGCCGCCTTGGCCGAGGCCGTGACCGCCGCCGGCGAGGACTTCCTGGGCCGGCTGGGCGAGGCCTTCGCCGGGGCAGGCGACGAGCAGGCGGCGCGGCGCCCCGCCGACGGGGGCTGGAGCGCCCGCGAGGTGCTCTGCCACCTGATCTCGGCCGAGCGGGCCACCCACGACTACATCACCCAATTGGTCGGCGGCTACGAGCACTGGAGCGACGACTGGCCCGGCAACCTGGACATCGCCCACGCCGGCCTGCTCGCCGTCCTTCCCACCCCCGACGGGCTGCTCGAGGAACTGCGGCGCAACCGCGCCGAGACCTGGGCCATGCTCGCCTCCCTCCCGGACCCGTTCGTCGCCCGCAAGGGCAGCTACTGGCGCCTGGCCTACGGGCTCATGGAGGGCCCCCTCCACGACGAAGGGCACCTCGCCCAGATCAAGGCGGCTCTGGCCGCCGGATAGAGGCCGCTCGCCGCCGGGCGCGGCGATAGCCCCCCCCCCCGGTGGCCGTCACCCGGGCGGGCGCGGCCTCAGCCCTTGAACAGCCGCACCACCAGGATGAAGGCGGCGGCAACCAGCCCGGACATGGGGATGGTGAAGATCCAGGCCCACACCACCCGGCGGGCAACTCCCCAACGCACCGCCGAAAGGCGGCGAGTGGCCCCGACCCCGACGATCGCCCCGGTGATGGTGTGGGTGGTGCTCACCGGGATGCCAAGGGAGGTGTTCAGCGCCAGTGTCAACGCCCCGGCCGTCTCGGCGGCGAACCCGTGGACCGGCTTCAGCCTGGTGAGACGCGCTCCCATGGTGTGCACGATGCGCCAGCCCCCCGTCATGGTGCCCAGGGCGATGGCGGCGTGGGCTGAGAGCACCACCCACAGCGGGATGTCGGGCAGCTTGCCCCCGGGGCCCGACGCCAGGAACCCCCCGGCCACGAGCACCGCGGTCATTATCCCCATCGAGTTCTGCGCGTCGTTGCCACCGTGGCCCAGGCTGTAGGCCGCGGCTGAGAGCAGCTGGCCCTTGCGGAAGATGTGGTCGACGCGGTCGGGGCGGGCGCGGCGGAAGATCCAGAGGAGGGCCACCATGAAGGCGAAGCCAAGCGCCATCCCCAGCAGCGGGGAGAGCACGATGAAGATCAGGATCTTGGCCCACCCCGCGGCTTGAAGCAGGCCGGCATACGGCCCACCGGTGACCAACTGCGCGACGATCGCTCCCCCGGCGAAGCCCCCGGCCAGGGCGTGCGACGAGCTGGAGGGCAGTCCGAAGTACCAGGTGATGACGTCCCATACGATCGCCCCGAGCAGAGCAGCGAGCAGCACCCAGAGCCGCCAGTCCGCGGCCACCCGGGTCACGTCGACCAGCCCCTGGCCCACCGTCCTGGCGACGCCCGTGCCGAACACCACGAAGGCGAGGAAGTTGAAAGCGGCCGCCCAGACCACAGCGACACCGGGGCGCAGCACCCGGGTGGAGACCACAGTGGCGATGGAGTTGGCGGCGTCGTGCCAGCCATTGGCGAAGTCGAAGACCAGGGCGGTCAGGAGGATGACGATGGCGAAGGCTGCCGTGGAGTCCAAGGCGTGGGCCGCCGCTCAGGTGTGCTTCACGACGATGCTCTCGAGGCTCTCGGCAAGGTGCTTGCACCGGTCGATGGCGTCCTCCAACTGCTCGTAGATCGACACCCACTTGACGACTTCGATGGCGTTGGGCTCCTCGGTGAACAGGCGGTGCAGTGCTTCGGCGTAGAGCACGTCGGCCCGCTTCTCGAGGCGGCGCACTCGCCGGTTGTGCTCGGTGACCCCGTTGTGCGCCTTGAGTTGGCCGAAGGCACCCTCCACTTCCACGAGCGAATCGGCCAGGATGCCGGCGATCTCGGGCACGTCGGGCCGCAGCGGGATGGCGTGGACGATCTCGAGGCGCCGGGCCAGGCCGTTGATCTCGTCGATGATGTCGTCGGCCCGGGTGGTGAGCAGGTAGATGTCCTCGCGGTCGATGGGAGTGATGAAGCTGGTGTTCAGCTTGCCCACGATGTCGGCCACCAGCTGGTCGCACTCCTCCTCGATCGCCTTGATCTGCTCGGCGTACCCCGTCCGGTGGTCGTAGTCGGCAAGGAGGTCGACGAACAGCGCTCCCCCGGAGCGGACCTTCCCAATGAGACCCGTGAGGAGGGCGAAGTACTTTTCCTCACGGGGGATGAAGCGGACCATGTCCCTCCCGCGGCACCAGGCGCCAACCCGTCACACTACCCCGTCGGCGGAGGCCCCTCTCCGGGCGGCTGGGGGAGCGGCGGGAGCGTGCCCGCCACACCCCGAGGAGGGCGCACCAACCGCCTCGCCCCTACCCCGTGTTGCGCAACCCGGTGGCGATCCCGTTCAGGGTGAGGAGTAGCGCCCGCTCCAGCGCCGGGTCGCCGGGGCCGTCGGCTCTCCGCCGGGCCAGCAGGGAGGCCTGGATGAGGTGGAGGGGGGCCAGGTAGGCGTCCCGCACCTCCAAGGTGCGCTTCAGCGTCGGATTCCCGGCGAGCAACCCGGGGCCGCCGGTGAGGCGCAGCACCTCGTCCACGGTGCGCTCGTGCTCGGCCTCGATCTCCTCGAAGATGGGCCACAGCGCCGGCTCCACCAGGCGCTCCACGTAGCGGGCGGCCACACCGAGGTCGGTCTTGGCCAGTGTCATCTCGACGTTGCTGATGAAGGTGCGGAAGAAGCGCCAGGAGCGGTGCATCTCGTCGAGGGCCTCGCCCCAGCCGTCGGCCCGGGCGGTGGCCAGGCCGCAGCCCACCCCGTACCAGCCGGGCACGATCTGGCGGGTCTGGGTCCAGCCGAACACCCAGGGAATGGCCCGAAGCCCGGCCAAACCCTCGGCCTCCCACCCGGGGCGGCGGGCGGGACGCGACCCCAGCCTGAGGGCCTCCAGTTCGGCCACCGGCGTGGCCGTCAGGAAGTAGCGCATCAGCCCGGGGTGCTCCACCAGGCCCCGATAGGCCCGGTAGGCGGCCGAGGAGACCGCCTCCATGGCGGCGGTCCAGCGCTGCAGGGCGGTGCGGTCGTGGCGGGGGGTGCGATGCAGCAGCGAAGCCTCCAGCGTGGCGGCCAGGGCGATCTCCAGGTTCCGCCGGGCCAGGCCGGGAAGGGCGTACTTGTCCGAGATCACCTCCCCCTGCTCCGTGACCTTGATGGCGGCATCCACCGTGCGGAAGGGCTGCGCCAGGATGGCGTCGCCGGTGGGGCCACCCCCCCGGCCCACGGTGCCGCCCCGGCCGTGGAAGATGCGCAGCCGCACGCCGTGCCGGGCGGCGCAGTCGTGGAGGCGCCGGGCGGCGCGGTGCAGCTCCCACTGGCCCGTGGTGATGCCGGCCTGCTTGGCGGAGTCCGAGTAGCCGAGCATCACCTCCTGCAGGCCGCCGCGGCCGTCCACCAGGCCGCGATAGGCCCGGTCGGAGAGCAGGGCGTCGAGGGTGTCGCTGGCGGCGCGTATGCCCTCGAGGGTCTCGAAGAGGGGCACCACCCCCAGGCGGGCCCGTCCCGCCTCGAGATCCACGAGGCCGGCCCGAGCGGCGAGGACCATCACGGCGAGCACGTCGTCGGGCCCCGTCGTCTCGGAGACGACGTACGACTCCACGACCTGCTCCCCGAAGCGGTCGAGGTCGGCGGCCAACGCCTGCAGCAGGGCCCGGGGCCCGTCGGTGGGGACATCCCCCGGGTCGGTGCCGGGCCCGGGGCTCGCCAGTTCCGCCAGCAGCCGCCGGGTCCGCCCGGGACGATCGAGCGCGGCGTAGCCCTCGAAGCCGGCGAGGCGGGCCACCGCCTCGTGATGGCGGGCGGCGTGGTCGCGCAGGTCCAGGGTGGCCAGGCCGAAGCCGAAGGCGGCCACGCGCCGGATGAGGCGGGTGAGCGACCCGGCGGAGATCCGGGCCCCGCCGTGGGCCTCCAGGGAGCGGCGCATCGTTTCCAGGTCGGCGAGCAGGCCGCCCTGCCCCTCGTAGCCCCGTCCCGGGCCCACCGCTTCACCGCCGAGCAGCCGCTCCCGGGTGTGGGCCAGTCGCTCCTCGACGAAGCGGCACTTGAGCCGGTACGGCTCGGCGGCATGGCGGGCGCCGTAGCGCTCCGCCACCTCGGGGAGGGCGGCGGCATCGGCCTCCAGCGAAGCCGCCAGTTCGGCCGAGATCCCCACCACGGTGGTGGAGGGCGACAGTTCCAGCCCCAGTTCCTCCACGGCGGCCAGCAAGCGAGCCAGGCCGTGGTGGTGCTGCTGGACCAGGACCTCGTGCGTGACCGCGGCGGTGACCGCCGGGTTGCCGTCGCGGTCGCCCCCCGCCCACGTGCCGAAGCGGAGGGGGGCGGCGTCGAGTGGCAGGGTCACTCCGAGCCGGGCCAGCTGACGGTCCACATGGCCGGAGAGGTCCCCCACCGCGTCGAACAGGGCGAGCAGCCAGTGGACGGCCTGGCGGGCCTCGTCGATGGGGGTGGGCCGCGCGTGGCGCAGCTCGTCGGTCTGCCACAGCGCCTCGATGGTGGCGGCCAGCTCCCGGTCCACCTCAGCCGACTCGGCGGCGGAGAGAGCGGAGCGACGCCGCCGCTCCAGCAGGCCGGCGACGGCGAACAGCTTGGAGAGGGTGGACCAGCGCGTCGCCTCGGTGGGATGGGCGGTCAGCACCGGGCGAACCTCGAGGCGCGCCACCACGTCCTCGATGTCGCCGGCGGGGAGGCCGGCCTCCAGGATGCGCCCGACCGTCCCCTCCAGCCAGCCATGGCCCCCGGCGCCGGCCTCGAGCAGGTCCGCTCGATGGGCCTGCTCCACCACGTTGGCCAGGTGGAAGTAGGCGGTGAAGGCCCGCACCAGGGCGATGGTGGTGTCGAGGTCGAGACCGGAGAGCAGGGTATCGAGGGGCGAGGCGGCCGACGGGCCGGCATGCTGTCCGCGGGAGGCGGCCCGCCGCCGCACCTCGTCCACCAGCTCGGGGAGCTGCGAGCCCACCTGGCGGGCCAGGGTCTCGCGCAGCAGGCGCTCCACCAGGTCCAGGTCGGCGCGCAGCGCGGCGGTGTCGGCCGCCATCTCCTCGGGGGTGCCGGGCGCGGGCTGGGTCACGGCGGGGAGAGTAGAGGGCGGCGTGCAGGGCCGTGCCGAGGCGTGATCGTTCTCGACGCATCCGTCCCGGCAGCCGCCCTGGGTGACGACGGCCGCGACGGCGACCGGGCCCAGGACCTGCTGCACAGTGCCGGCTCCGCGGCGGTGCCCGACTGCGACGACGTGGAGACCGCTGCCGTGCTGCGCAAGGGATGGCTTGACGGCGGGCCTCACCGACGCACGCTTCGGGGCAGCCCTCGAGGCGCTCGCCGATCGGCACCGGGATTCATCTCGGGGGATCCGCTGCCGGGTGCGGCTGGTCACGGCCACCACTGCCTGAGGCGACGCCGTCTCCCGCCTCAGACATCGGTGTTGAAGGTGTCGCAGCCGGTGGGATCGCCGCCGTCGAGGCCCACCCGAGACCAGGTCCGGCGCTGCGCCGAAGAGCCGTGGGCCCGGTTCTCGGGATTCATCCGGCCCTGCATCTGCTGCAGGATGCGGTGCCCGTACTCGTGGGCGATGACCCAGGCCTCGGCGAAGGGACCACCCTCGGCGCCGAAGCGGCTCTGCAGTTCGTCGAAAAACCCGGGGTCGATGCGGATGTTCCCGCCGTTGGGGCAGTAGAAGGGGCCTACCGCGGTGGTCGCATCGCCGCAGCCGCCGTGCACCCCCTCGGTGAAGAAGGTGGTCGGCGCCATCTGGTAGCCCTGGCCCGCCTGGGCCCGATAGGCCTGGACGTGTTCACGTAGTCCACGATGCGGCAATCGTCGCGCGTGTTGGCGTCGGCACCGGTCTGGCCTTCCCGGCTGAGGTCGCCGGTGGTTGCTCGCCGACCTTCTCGCCGTTGCGGCCGACCCTCAGCTGCGACGGGTCACCCCCGAGGAGCAGGGTCGGCACCAGGGCGATGATCCCCATGATCTCGCCGCCGACCGTCGCTCCCTGGCCCGAGCTCATCCGGCGGCGGCCGCCCACCCGGCTGGTGTCGAGGCGAGCCTCGGGTCGGAAGGTCATCGCTGACCCCCCTCCGGCTGCTTCATCGCTGGACCGCAAGGCGAGTCTCGGCTCCCCTGATACCCGAGTGCGCGAGGTGCCCCGAACCCTGCTCAGTCGACCACGAATGTGACTTTCAGGATCACTTGATAACCGACGATGGAGTCGCCCTCGACCATCACCTTCTGCCCCTCGACCCAGGCCTCGCGAATGCCGTGCACCGACTCGCCCGCCTTGGAGATGCCGGAACGGATGGCATCGTCGAACGACAGATCGGAACGGGAGGTCACCTCGATCACCTTGGCTATCGACATAGTCCCTCCTGACTGAGTGACACCGTCACTGTATCGGCAAACCACTCCTTTCGCCCCCCCGGCCCTCCCCTACCCTTCCTGCGGGCGAGCTACGCGCTAACTCACGCGCCCGTGGGGTTGGCGCGAAACCTCAAATCCCCTGGTCGGGGTCTATCGGGTCTTCGCCCGCGGAACGCGAGACGGCCGATTCCGGAACGCGAAGGACGCGGCAATGCTCCGCATGATGGCGCCGACCCTCCCTCGCGGGACCGGCCGGGAGGAGCGGACGCTCCGGCGGCGAGGGTTTCTCTCTCCGCCGCGAAATGGAAGCCGTACCCCTGAAGATGGTGCCGTCGGTAACAGGACTGAACCAGACCGCAACGACGGGAGCAATCACCGAAGCCCCGGCACGGGACGACTGGACGATGTCCCCGACTGCCGGGTCTCGGGCCCCATTTGCCCGCCGGAAAGAGATCAGAAAAGGGAGACCCATGAAACGCTTCCTGGTGCTAGCGCTGTTGGCGGGTGTCTTGGCCGTAGTGCCGCAGGCTGCATCGGCTGCGCCCATCAGCCCCGGGTGCCAGCAACTGAATCAGCCGACTCACGACGGCTACTACTCGGACGTGGAAACCCCCGGCCTCCAGTTCTTCCAGGGAGAGGTTCTGAGGGTCAGGGCGGGGGATCCCTCCGACGGTGCCTCCTGGGTGCATCTCCTGGTCGATCAGGGGGTCGTCGTCGATGCCCCCTTCCCGGGGAGGGCAGTCTGGGCCGTTCCCGCGGACGGCACCTACGTCATCGGTTGGGAAGCCGGGGGCGATGCGACCTGGCGGGTCTCCTGCAGGGCTGCCACCGTTCCCTTCGCCCCCCAGGGGTTGCTTGGTGCGCCGGGGGATGGATGGGCCAGGATCTCGTGGGGGACCCCTGCATTCGGTGGGGGAGCCCCGATCGACGACTACCGGGTGCAGTACCGCCTCAAGGGCACCAACGACTGGACCATCGTCCCGGATGAGGTCTCCACCGTCCGTCACACCTACGTGTACGGCCTCGCCAACGGCGAGACCTACCGGTTCCGGGTGGCTGCCCACAACGCCTACGGCTGGGGCCCCTGGTCGCTCCAGGTGGCGGTGAGGGCAGGGGCGCCCACCGAGCCGAGGGCCCCCGCGACAACGCCGGGCGATGGACAGGTTCAGGTGAGTTGGGGGGCGCCGTTCTCCGAAGGCGGAGCCCCGGTCACCGACTACGTTGTCCACCACCGGATCAAGGGCACGACCACCTGGGCGGTCTTCTGTGATGGGCGCTCGACAGTGCGTCACACCAACGTCCTGGGGCTGACCAATGGAGAGACCTACGAGTTCCGGGCGGCAGCCAAGAACGCATACGGAAGGGGCCCGTGGTCGGAGGTCGTCGAGGGCAGTCCCACCGCTTGACCCACTATGGGTCGCCGGGCCAGGAGGCGCACTAGCAGCCCGACCGGCCTCGGCAGCCGCAGCCGCCGAAGGGGTCTGGAGGGATCCAATCTCCAGACCCCTTCGATTCGCCGGCCCCGCCAGCCCGTGAGAAGCGTGCCATCAGTCGACCAGTCCTCCCGCCAGCTGTTGGCAAGCTCCGCCGCATCCCGCAACGGAAGCGTCTCGCTGACCCCGGCGGCCCTACTGCGGCCCTCGAAGGTCACCTTCCCCCCACCCTGCCCTCTCCTACACTCCCCCCGGGCGAGTTTCGCGCCGACTAACGCGCCCACCCCGCCCCCGTAGCTCAGGGGATAGAGCAGCGGTTTCCTAAACCGATTCACCGCGATTCGCTGACCAGGCGGATCACCGAGAATGGGGCGCTGACCTGGCCTTTTGGTCTCTCCCGGTCTTTCGTCGTTTTGCGGCGTCTTTCCCCTGCCGCGGCCCAGGTGCGGCCCAGATGCCATACCACCCCGGCTACTTCCAGTATGGACCGCAAGGCCCACTCCGGGAGTTCCGGGGCCCCACCGAAGTGCCCTTGGACGGGCAGGGGTGCCGTTCGCGGTGAAGAGCCGCCTCATCTCCCTCGGGTC
>JBDROA010000119.1:0-26671 GCA_043810615.1 Actinomycetota bacterium
ATACTCGGCGGATTCGCAGTCGGCCACCTCGCCCTGGCTGGGGATCGGCCCACAGCCAACTCTGGTGTCAGGTTCGAAGCGTCATACTATGCGGACCCGTGGCTAGAACACGTTGCCAGAAGTGGCAATCTGTTCATAGAGGTGGATGCCGGGGCAGTGGAGTTCCTGGGTCGCTCGGCCGACGAGACAGGCTACGTCCTCGACCAGTATCGGATCGACCTCTCTGGCGCGGTGGTTGCCGCCGGGCACTCCGGTGTTTCCACAGAGGGACTGACAACGCTCCGATTCGTGAGAGACCCTGCTGAGCTCAGAGACCTGCTCACCGCGATTGACGGAGCCAAGCGCGTAGTCCTGGTTGTGGTGGGTTTCGGGACTCCTGAACCGGGCGCATACCTGATTCGGCAGGGTCCTGGCGGAGCGCTTGAGTCCATTGACTGGGACGACGCAGATGGTGAGCTTGCGGCTTTTCAGGCGGAGTTGACGGAACAAGCCCTTTCCGTTCCTCAGGGTTTGGCCGCGATGGGTCGGGCTGCCGTGGGGAAAGATTACTCACCAGCGGCGCTGGCCTTGCTACACGCGGTTCGAGCTGCTGCAGGTGTCTCGTCGCCTCCGGCTTCGGATTGGGGAGCGATACCGGCACAGGTGAGGAACATACTCCCAGGCGATGCACCTGACTCCGTTCTGGCAGCACGTGTCGAGCTGCATCTCATCGTTCGTTTCGATGGGCAGTCACCGGTCGAGTATGGCAGCCATTTGGTCATACTTAGGGACAGTCAGGGGGTTCTCCACGGTTTTGAGATAGCGGTGGGGCCGCATGAGACAACCATGTGGGTCGACCCGCGGCAAGAGGTGGAGGTCGTGTACTCGACGGCCGAGGAGTACCCCACTGTGGCAGCGCGAATGGAGACGATCCTCCCAGAGGACTGGCAGGCCGACAGCGCCACACCGTTCGGTATCGAAGTACTTGTTCATCTGGGCGCGCATTCGGACGTCGTGCCATCGGCCGAGGTGACTCGGGTCTTCGCAGATCGATCCAGCTATGAGATAGCACAGGTGGCTCTGATTGCCGAGGCGCGCGCCTACCAGGAACAGAATGGCGGGTAGCGAACGGATTCTCCTGCTGCGAAACGGTCAGGTTTCGGCCGTTGCGAATTGAGCTACTGCCATGAACCAGGACCCGGAGGTTCCCATGATGCACCCGCACTCACCAGCGGGCCTGGTGACCACCTCTTTCGCTGTTGTCGCGCTGACGCTCTGGGCAGCTGCGTGCTCAGGCTCGACCCCGACGTCAGTGCCTCCAGTGGGGACCAGCCACGGTGACACCACCACGACCGGCGCCCTCATCCCTTGCACAGCGCGCGAGCCGAATCTGCCCGCACAAGACCTTCCACCAGAGGTGGCCGACGCGAGGGAGCAGCTCTACCAAGCCGCAGTGAGCTGCGACTTTCAGGCCATTTCGGAACTGGCCGCGGGCCCGCGCGGGCCTGTGATGGGCTACGGGGGGCAAAGCGCCTGCGGCGGTAACTCGGTCGGTTTCTGGGAGAACCTGGTCTACCAGCGCGGGGGCGACCCCATGCGCCTCATAGCGGGAACCCTCGAGCTCCCATACGCAGTGGTAGAGGTCGGCAGCAGCAGCTGGCCAGGGGAACGGGAGTTCTTCCTGTGGCCTGCTGTGGTCGCCAGCGAGGCTCCAACCGAAGCCCAGTGGGACGAGCTACGGACGCTGTACAGCTACCAGGAGATCAGGGGTTTCCGCAGCGACCCCAGCGGCCGGTACGAGGTCTTCGTAGTGTGCCTTCCAGCTGCAAGCGATTGACAGGCCTCGTCGCCATGGGCAATGCCGCGGCGGCCCGCCTGTGTCGCTTCATGTGAACGCCCCACCTGTCTCGTCGCGGGTGGCTGCGGCATCCAGCGCCAGGAACCCAAGGCGGGAGGTATCGGCTACCGCGTGGGCCTGGCAGCTCAAAGAGGCAGAAGTCCGGGTGTGTCGGGTCTTCCTCGCTGCTATCAAGTCGAGTTGGCTGCAGCTTCCTCGGCGGTCGGCGGTTCCTGACTGCGAATAAGGGCTGGGCCGCTGAGCTCGTCGCCAGGCGCGCAGTGGAGATGGGCAAGCCCATGCCGCAGCCCGTCAGAGAACTGGCCGCCAGGATCCGCAGTGCACTTGCGATTTCCGAGCCTGCGGGCTCGGGCAACCCTGCGGCAGTGACAGCGGAACCCGCGACCAACGAGGAGAGCGAGCAGTCGTGACGGTGCCTCGGACGCTCACGGCCGACCAGACTGCGGCCGTCGAGGCGCCTGACCGGGTCTGCTTGGTGCTCGCACCGGCGGGGAGCGGGAAGACCGAGGTTCTGATCCGGCGCGTGATCCGACTGCTTGATGAGAGTTGTGGGGCATCGTTCCGAGTCCTGGCGGTGACTTTCACCCTCAGGGCCGCAGATGAGCTTCAGCAACGCGTTGAGAGAAGCGTAGGTCAGGAGGCATGGAGGGTCGACGCAGACACGATCCATGGCCTTGCTCTCGATTGGCTCCGCCGGTTTGGGGCGCCAGTGGGAGTGGCCCACGACGCCGCCGTGTACGCACAGGACGTCGATCGGCTCGATCTTCTGCGGGGTTGTCTGGACGCCTTTCCTGAGCCGCTGGACAACGAGCAGGCGCTGCGAGTTGCCCTGGAACGCATCGACCGCCTCCGGACTGACCTCGTCCCGCCCGACGCCATACCTCGAGAGAAGCTTCCCGGCACGGACCTCAGGCTGCCAGACATCTACGACTCCTACGTAGAGGCCCTTCGGGTGGCTGGCGGCGTCGACTTCCCCGGGATGCTGGATCTCCTCATCCAACTCTTGGAGATCGACCCCACGGTTGAGAGGCGGTTCCGACGGACATACCATCATGTCCTCGTCGATGAGGGACAGGATCTGACACACGCTCAGGCTGAGCTGCTGAAACGGCTCGTCGGGGGGGAGTTGGGGCTGTTTGTGGTTGCGGATGACCGGCAGTCAATCAATGCCTGGGCAGGCGGCGGAATCCAATGGGCACGGGAGCTAGTCGGCGAGCACGCTAGAGAACTCTGTCTCCTTCACAACTTCCGATGCGCAACGAGGATTCTTGGCCTGGCCCACGTACGGGCCAGGCACTTCCTGACGCCCCGAACAGATGCCGACGCGCCACCCGGGGCCCCCACAGGGTCAGTCTCAGCGGTGTCGGTGACGGACGAGAAAGCTGAGGCAGCGTACGTTGTGGACTGGGCGCAGGGCCTCATGTCGGAGGGTCTGCGGGAGGACACACTCGTGGTCGGCGAATCGCCAACGGTTGCCGCTGAGGAGATCGGGATTGTCGCCCGAACGCGCTACGCACTTGAGGAGATCTCAGCGGAGTTCGGCCGCCGCAACATGACCGTGTCGGTCCTCACCGACATCAACGCCCTGCTCACCACCGCTGAGGCACGATTGCTCCATGCCCTACTCGAGCTGAGGGTCAACCCGCACGATCGGCCCGCGTTGCGTCGAGCATCTGAAGAGCTGGCCCTCCTGCTGCCCGAGGCCTTCGCCGATGGGATCCGCGGGTCCAGCGGTCTCGGCGTGGAGACGCTCCTGGACGTAGTTCGGGGATCCTCGATAAGCCCGATTGCCGATGCAGCGGCTGACGTGAGAGACGATTCGGACGGGCTCGATGCTCTGGTGGAATCACTAGGTGGGTTCCCAATTCTCTCTTCCGGGTGGGGCGTAGACACTGAGCGGATCGGTACCTGGTGGGGCGCGTATCGCGCGAGCACCCGACGGAACGACCGGACGATTGAAGGCTTCCTGCGGCACCTGTTCCGTGTACAGCGCACACGCCCTGCCGACCCCGGGATCAGGCTCCTTACGACTCATCGGGCGAAGGGCACAGAGTTCCGGGCCGTGGCTGTAGTAGGGCTGTCCCAGGGTGGCTTCCCGGACTATCGGAGTCTCTCCCCGCCAACCGTACTTGACGAGGAGCGCCGTGCCTTCTACGTCGCGATCACGCGTGCTTCTCGCGCCCTCCTTCTCACATGGCCTCAGCAGCGACGTCTCCGCTATGGCGGGATTCGGTTCACGGAACCGTCGCAGTTCCTCATTGAGTCTGGCCTCCATCCGTAGTGGGCGTTCTGACATGCGCGACCGGACCGGCGGTAGTCCCGCGCCTCCGGCCTGAGGCTGCGGGAGTCCCTTCCGCAGGTGATCTTGACCGTGGGCCCCATGCCGCCAAACCGGATCTGGGACGCGACTTCGCGAGTCCGCTGACGGTATGTGGCTCTGAGGGGGACCGATGTCAGCCGGCCGGACCGTGACGCTCCCCGGGGCTACGCGGCCACACTGATCCTGAACGCCAGCGCGGGAAGATACCGGCAAGGGCGCTGAAGGGCTCCTGTCGCGAGTTGACCAAGGGGTGTCCGGGAAGGCTGAGAGACCGCGACCGAGGTGGTGGAAGTCTGTTCCGCTCTCCTCCAGAGGGCGCCCGATCTGCGCGGTTGCGGCGCAGGGGTTCAGGTCGACCCAATGGGGCTTGTGATTGTTCGAATCTCAACAGGACCAGATAGCGTCGACGTGGTAGTCTCCTGGAAGACCCAGGAACTTGAGGGGGGGGCGCCCTTGGAGCTCAAAGGGGGACTCGAGCGAAGGAGGTTGCGATGGCTCCTAGGAAATTGCTGGTTGGATTAGTGCTGACCCTTGCGACGCTCGGTACGTCCGCCGTCGGGGTCGCCGGAGGCATTGGTGCGGCGCCTAGTGGGGGCGCCAGTGGAACAGTGTACACGTCCGTCGCGGGGCCCATGTTCGATGCGGTCAAGTTCACGGACGGGAGGGTCGAGTATCGGTACCATCGATCGCTACTCGATACGGCCACGCACGCTGCAGCCCTGCTCGACTATGACCCGAGGTACTCGGTGACCGAGGTCCTGGGAGAGCGAGTGTGGCGAGATGGCGAGGCGGGGTGCGAGTTCTCGGGATCAATGGACTCCGCTCAGGCACCGAAGCTCGATGGGGTGATCTACGTTGAGCGCGAGATCGGATTCTCCTTCGACAAGTGCTCCCAGACCCTCGAAGGTGCTTGGCTGCCCGTGGGAGTAGCGACCGACGCTGGACTGCTTGACGAAGACGCTTCATCAACATCGGAGTCGCTAGACGGGCCTGCTGCGGCTACGTCCTATGAGTACCAGGGGTTCATGCGAGGTCACACGACTGACCCCGTGGGCATCTACGTCGCGAAGACGTACAGCAACGAGCAATGGAGCTGGTCTGGCTCCTGCGCCACGGCGTGGAATCGGTGGTCGTCGTGGACCCCGTTCATCCTCTCTGGTTGGTCCACCTACTCGTCTTCGTACTACTTCATGGGGTCGTGCGACCGAGGTCTCCACACGTATGGGCTGTATCGCAACGGCACCTTCTGCCTGTCCATCGACGCGTGGACCGAACATACTGTGGAGTTCAAGGCAACGGGTGATCCTGCCTCGTGGGCATCCTGGGCTTTGTACAAGTGGGGTGGGTGCAGCTGGCTGCTGTCTACAGGGCACTGGTACGACCCTTATTGAGTGTTGCCAAGCGGAGAAACCATGAACCCCACACTCGTGATAGTCGGTGTCCTGGTGGGAGCGGTACTACATCGCCACAGGCGAGGCCTATTGGCGTCTGTGGCGATGGTCGCCGCTGCGGCCGGCGTCTACTACGCCGTGGAAGCAGGAGAGGGTCTGTGGATCGGGGTGAGCGCGGTCGCAATCAGTGCGGCGAACGTGGGCGTAGGCGCTGCGGTCGGAGCTCTCGTAGTGGCGGGCCTGTCTTTGACCCGTCGCGGCAACCATGTGAGGGGGCCAGAGAGGCGCTAATCCGCTGCCCCCGCCCGGGGCTGTAGTGAGGGCTCGTCCCCTCGCAATAGGGCGCGTACCCTGCATGTCCGACGTCGCGCAGGGCCGAGTAGTCATAGCGTGAGGCAGAAGACGAGCCCGGCGAACTCCTGACAGGGGCCCCGAGGGCCGCAACCTTCGCTGGGCCTCGGTGGGTGGCACCGGTCGGCATCGGGTGGACCAGCCGTCAGGCGGTCGAGCACTCCCAGACGCGGGCGGTCCACAGGAGCCGAGAGCCTTTCTCTCGGAGCTGAACGATTCTGTCTTTGGCGAGCTTGACCACCGCAGCTGTCTCGGCAAGGGGACGGGGAAGCGGGATCTCGCGCTCGGTCAGCCGGGTGAGTTTCCCGTAGAGGGCCCGGGCGGTCCGTAGGATCGCCCCCTCGTCCTGGAGGCTGCCCGTAGGTAGGAAGAGCCGCCCTCCACTCCGGAGGCGCTCCCGGGCCGCCCGGAGCATGCGAATCGGTAGCTCCGAGCCCCGCGCTCCCCCTCCCCTTCCACCCGGGAACCAGCCGCTTTCGACAGCCAGGGGGTCGGGGATCCCCGAAACATCGCCGATGATCACGTCGGCCCGAACCTCCCGGGGGAGAGGTTCGAACAGATCGCCGTGCAGAAACGTGGTTACCTCGGCAACGCCCTGTCGGGCCGCGTTGCGGGAGGCAACTTCCACCACGTCGGCTGCCAGGTCGACACCGATAACCCGGGCCGCCCCCAGCTTGGCAGCGACGATCGACAGGATTCCCGAGCCGCACCCCATGTCAATCACCTCGTCGCCGTCGCGGACCTCGAGCACATCAGCCAGCAGCATCGAGAGCGTGGAAGGCACAAAAGTGTGCTCGGAGACCTCGAGGTCGAAGGGGCCGAAACGACCCTTCCACCGGACCATGTTGGCGACCATCGGTAACCCCCGGGCTCGGCACCGGTGCCATCGTAGACGGCGCCCGGGCGGAGAGACCACCCGGTGAGGCCGTCCTGGCAACCCCCCAACAGGCCTTTCAGCCACCCAGATGCGAGGACCCACCGCACCAGGAAGGGCCAACGGTGGCAGGAACCTGCGCCTCGGTCCGCCACGCGACCACCCTGATCCTGAACGCGAGCGCGGGAAGATAGCTACAAGGGCGCTGAGGGACTCCTGACGTTCCTTCCCTGGGGCCGGGCAACTTCACGGCAGCGTGCGGGTCGGCCCGCGACCCCGTCCTTCGGGCTCTCAGGCGGTCGCCTCGGCCGATCGGTCCCTCCGCTCCGGATGGGGTCGGCACCGGCCGGGTCTCGCCTCGCAGCCTGACCATCCCGTGGGCCTGCCGGGCGGCCTGCTGGTCGCCACCGGGTGGCGCGACCGCCTCCGGCGCAGGCGTGCTTCGCTAGCGTGGTGATCATGGGAGAGATCCTGTGGGCCCCCACCGCCGAGCAGATCGAGCAGACCGCCCTGTGGCGCTACATGCGATCCCTTCCGCAGGTCTTCGACACCTACCAGGACCTATGGGAGTGGTCGATCACCGACCGGGCCGGCTTCTGGCAGTCGGTGTGGGACTTCTGCGGCGTCATCGCTTCCCGGCCCGCCGACGCCCCGATCGGCCGCGAGGCCATGCCGGGCACCGAGTGGTTCCCTGGTGCCCGGCTCAACTACGCCGAGAACCTGTTGCGGCGGTGTGACGACACCCCGGCGATCATCGCCACCGGCGAGGATCGTCCCACCAACACCATCACCTGGGCCGAACTGAACCGGCGGGTGGCCCGCACCAGGCGCGGGTTGCTGCAGGCCGGGGTGGGGCCCGGCGATCGGGTGGCGGCTCTGGTGCCCAACTGCCCCGAGGCGATCATCGGGATGCTGGCCTCGGCATCGATCGGAGCGGTGTGGTCGTCGTGCTCGCCCGACTTCGGGGCCATGGGGGTGGTGGACCGGTTCGGTCAGATCGAGCCGAAGGTGCTGATAGTCGCCGACGGCTACCGCTACCACGGCAGGCTCATCCACCTCGACGAGAAGGTGCGGGCTGTGCTTGACGCCCTCGGCCACCTGGAGCAGGTGGTGGTCGTCGACTTCGCCGGCACCGGGATCGACCTGGGGGCACGGGAATGGGTCGCCTGGGAGGACTTCGAATTGGGCGACGACCGGCGCCCCGAGTTCGCCCAACTTCCCTTTGACCACCCGCTCTTCATCATGTACTCGTCGGGGACCACCGGTCCTCCCAAGAGCATCGTCCACTCCGCCGGGGGGGTCCTGATCAAGCACCTCAGCGAGCAGATGCTGCTCTCCGACGTCCGGCCCGGCGACCGGGTCTTCTGGTTCACCACCTGCGGGTGGATGATGTGGAACTGGCTGGCCGGCAACCTGGCCTGCGAAGCGACGATCGTCCTCTACGACGGCAGCCCGGCGCAGCCCGACCTGGGGGCGCTGTGGCGCCTGGCCGGCGAGCAACGCATCACCCTGTTCGGGTCCAACCCCAAGTTCCTGCTCACCTGCGCCAACCAGGGGATCGTGCCCCGTGACCTCGCCGACCTGTCGGCGCTCCGCTGCGTCGGGTCCACCGGGGCGCCCCTCAATCCCGACCAGTTCGACTGGGTGTACGGCAACGTCGCCGACGATGTGGTGATCTCCTCCATCACGGGGGGAACCGACCTGGTCGGCGTGTTCGCCGGCGGGGTCCCGATCATGCCGGTGAGGAGAGGCGAGATCACGGCACGCTGGCTGGGCCTGGCGGTGGACGCTTTCGACGAGAAGGGCCGGCCGGTGGTCGGCGAGCAGGGCGAACTGGTGTGCACCGCCCCCTGGCCCACGATGCCGATCTCGTTTTGGAACGACCCGGACGGCTCCCGCTACCGGGCTGCCTACTTCGAGATGTACCCCGGGGTGTGGGCCCACGGCGACTACGTCGAGATCAGGCCCGAGGGCGGGGTGGTCGTCTACGGCCGCAGCGACACCACCCTCAACCCGGGCGGGGTTCGCATCGGGACCGCCGAGATCTACCGGGCCATCGAGCAGATGCCCGAGATCGACGATGCCATCGTGGTGGGGCGCGACGTCGAGGGGGACCAGGAGGTTGTGCTGTTCGTCAAGTTGGCGGGCGATGTCGTCCTCGACGACCCGTTGCGGGACCGGATCCGGGCCGCCATCCGCAGCAACGCCACCCCGCGCCACGTCCCTCGGTCGATCCACGCCGTCGAGTCGATCCCCTACACGATCAGTGGCAAGAAGGTGGAGAAGGCGGTCCGCAAGGTGCTGGCGGGTGAACCCGTTCTCAATCGCGACGCCCTCGCCGACCCCGGCTCGCTGGACGAGTACACCGACCTGGCCCATCGGATCTGAGAGAGGCGGCGGGCAGGGCCGAAGGTCGGCCATGGGCGCCATGGAGCGGTGCGAGTTCCTCGATCAGCCGCTGTTTGGCTCGCATCTTCGGTCCGGTCATGGCGCTTTGGACGAAGGATGCTGCCGGCTTGGCGCCGCCCCCGAACGGGCAGGGACCCAAGCCGGCCTGCGGTGAGACTTGTCGCGGTGGAGTATCCACGTCCCGCGTCAGGCTCGCCGTCACTCCAGCGAAGAAGGGGCGCCGGCAAATCCTGACAGGGAGGCCGAGGGGCTCCACACCCCCCCGTCGCGCCGCCTTGCCAGACCGGAGCGGCCATCATGCGGCCATGACTTTCACCCTCATCCCCGATCTGCCCGCCCGGGCCGATATCCCCGAGCAGGGCACCCTGAGCCGGGTGCTCCACGCCGATGACCGCCTCCGCCTGGTGCTGTTCGCTTTCGACGCCGGCCAGGAACTGACCGAGCACACGGCGAGCGTTGTCGCCGTGCTCCAGGTGCTGTCGGGCCGCTTCCGGGTGACCGCCGGCGGCGACACCTTCGAGATGGACCCGGAGGCCTGGCTGCGCCTCGACGCTCACGAGCCGCACTCGCTCCAGGCCCTGGAACCGTCGCGGCTGCTGCTCACCATGCTGACCCAAGGGGACCGGGCCTAACCCTCCAGGTCTTCCAGCGTCCGGGGCCGGTCCTCTCTGAGGAGGCGGCTCATGGCCCGGTCGGCCAGGAGGCGGCCCCCGGTCTGACAACGGGGGCAGTAGTTGTCCTCGTCGTCGGCGTGGACGATGCGCTGCACCGGGGCGCCGCAGACCGGGCAGGGTTGCCCGTAGCGGCCGTGGACCGCCATCTCCGGGTGGAAGGCGGTGACCTTCTCGGGGAACCCCTCGCTCACCTGGGCCCGGAGACGCTCCACCCACTCGGCCAGGACACCCCGGGTGGCGGCGTACAGGCGGGCGAGGTCGCCGGGACTGAGGCGGTCGGTGCGGGCCAGGGGGCTGAGGCGGGCCCGGTGCAGGATCTCGTCGGCGTAGGCGCCACCGATACCCGAGATCAGGGTGGGGTCGGCGAGGGCTCGTTTCAGGGTGTGCCGCTCGCGGGTGAGGGCGGCGGCGAAGGCGGCGGCGTCCCCCTCGAGCGGTTCCATCCCGCCCCGGTCGTGCTCCGCCAGGCCCGCCTCGCTCCGGACCAGGTGGATCGAGGCGCGCTTGTGGGTGCCCTCCTCGGTGAGCAGGATGGTGTGCGCCGGGAAGTCGAAGGCGGCCAGGCCCCGCTTCTTGGGGACGGCGGTGCCGGGGTCGCGGCGGCGCAAGCGCCCGGCGACCATGAGGTGGACGACCACGAAGCAGTCGCCTTCCAGGTCCAGGACGATGCGCTTTCCCAGACGCCGCACCCCGAGGAGCACCCGACCCTCCACCTCGCTCACCGGAGGGTCCACCGAACGGAGCACCCAGGGGCTGGCCAGGCGGAGGCGGAGCAGGGGGGTGCCCCCGGCCAGGGCCTGGAGGCGCTCGCAGTAGACGACGACGTCGGGCAGTTCGGGCATCTAGCGGAACATGTCCTCCCCGGCGGGACGCACCAGGTCGGTGGCCCGGCCCTCCCCCCGGGGTATGGACAACCCCCGGATGAGGGCCGCCGGGATCCTGGCGGTCTTGCCCATGGCCAGGTCGGCGGCGGCGGCGATCTCGTCGATAACCGCTACTTCGGTGACTTTGAGGTCCCGGCCCTGGGCGTCCCTGGTGCCCCGCAGGTCGAGGATCGGCTCGAGGCCGGAAACGCCGATGGCCACATCCACCAGGCCTCGCCGCCAGGCCCGCCCGAAGGTGTCGGTGATCACCACCGCCACGTCCACCCCGGTGAGGTGGCGCAGGGCGAGGCGCAGGCTGTGCGCCGAGCGGTCGGGGTCGGCGGGCAGGAGCACCGCGGTGCCGGGGGCGGCGTTGGAGCGGTCCACCCCGGCGTTGGCGCAGATGAAGCCGTGGTGGGTGCGGGTGATGATCAGGTCGCCGCGGCGGCGCAGGACCTCCACCGCCTGGTCCTGGGCCAGGCGCCGGTAGGCGGCCTCCTCGTCCCCTTCCAGACGGACGGTGGCCCCCTCCGCCTTGGAGACCACCTTGTGGGTGACCACCAGGATGTCCCCCGCCTGCGGGCCCAGGCCGGCCCGGGCCAGGGCGTCGGCGAGCAGGGCGGCCAGGTCGTCGCCGGGGTGGATCTCGGGCAGGCCGGGCACGGGGTGGATGGAGATGGTCACGGCAGGTCCAGCAGGTAGCGGGCGAAACGGGCGGCGGCATCCGGTGCGGCGATGCGGGTGTCGGAGGCGTGCAGGCGGACCGCGGTCCCGTTGAGGGCAGCGACGTCGGCGGCATCACCCTGATCGACCACCAGGTCGGTGAGCACGCCCTCGTAGGCGGTGAGGACGCCGGCGTTCCCCGGGGGCAGGCCGAGGGCGGTCATAACCCGGTCGGCGGGACCCTTCAGTGCCCTGCCCCCGAACAGGGGACTGACCGCGATCACCCGCGGGGCGGCCGTCGCTGCCTCGCGAATCCCGGGCACTGCCAGGATCGGCCAGACGGAGAGCGGCGGGTTGGAGGGGGCGACGATCACCAGCGAGGCGGCGGCGATCGCCTCCAGCACCCCAGGGGCGGGCCGGGCGGCGCCGGCGCCCTCGTAGCGAATCTCGGCCACCTCGTCGCGGTGGCCCCGCAGCACGAAGTACTCCTGGAACGAGAGCCACTCCCGGGCAACGGTGCGCACCCGGGTGCGCAGGCGGTCGTCGGTGGCGGGGAGCAGGCGGCAGGCGAGGCCGAGGGCGGCGGCCGTGCCGGCGGTCACCGCGCTCAGGGTTTCCCCGGAGCGAAGGGCGGCGGTCCGGGCCAGGTTGACCGCCAGATCGGCGTCGCCCACCCGGAAGCGGGTATCGACCCCGAGGGCACCCAGGTGCCCCATGACGGCGAACGTATCGCCGGCCACACCCCAGCCCGAGGGGCCCTCACGCCCGGCCAGCGTGTAGGCGACCGTGTCCAGGTCGGGAGAGACGTGGAGACCATAGAACTCCTCGTCGTCGCCCACGTTGACCACCACGGTGAGGGCCGTCGGGGGAAGGACGGCGGCCAACCCGCGGGCCAATCGGGCGCCGCCTACGCCGCCCGAGAGCAGGACGATCGGACCAGAAGATTGCCGTTCCCTCACCGAGGCTCCACAATGGCGGGGCCGATGGCCACCCAGACCGCTCCCGAACGCCCCGAGATGCTCGGTGCGGTGGCCGCCGTGGTGGTGGCCGAGTCGGCGGAACGGCTGGCGGCCTGCCTGTCGGCCGTCGGGCGGCAAGTGTACGGGCCGTCTCAGTTGTTCGTGGTCGGGGGCGACGACCGCGTCCGGGCGGTGGCCGGCGAGCACGAGGCCCTGTGGCGCCCGCACCTGCGGGCGGTGCTGCCCGCCCTGGCCCCGGAAGCGGCCTTCATCTGGCTGCTGCGCGACGGAGCCTGCCCCCGGCCCGATGCCTTGTCGGCTCTGGTGCGCGATGGGGCCCGGGCGGACTCCTCGGTGGCCGGGTCCAAGCTGCTCGACGCCGCCGACCCCTCCGTTTTGGTCTCCGTCGGCTATGCCACCGATGTCTTCGATGCCCCCTATAGCGGACTTCAGGCGGGTGAGCTCGACCAGCAGCAGTACGACGTGATCCGCGATGTCGCCGCCGTCTCCGCGGCGTCGATGTTGATTCGCCTCGACCTGTACCGCGGCCTGGGGGGTCTCGACTCCTCCATGGCGCCCATGTCGGCGGCGGTGGACTTCTGCCAGCGGGCCCGTCTCCGCGGGGCGCGCGTGGTGGTGGTGCCCTCCTCCGAAGTCCTCTACGAGGGCTGGGAGGCCTCCACCAACTGGAGGGAGCGCGCCGGCGAGATCCGGGCCATGCAGAAGGCATACAGCCCGGTGACCCTCGCCTGGGCGGTCCCGCTCGCCTTCCTCTCCGGCCTCGCCGAGAGCCTGGCCGGACCCTTCCTGGGGCGCTTCCCGCTGTTCGGCTTCCTCGGGGGCTGGCTGTGGAACCTGCTCTATCTGCCCTCCACCGTGGCACAGCACTGGGCGGCACGGCGCGGCAGGGTGGTGGGCGACGAGGAGTTGTTCCGCTATCAGACGGGTGGCTCGGTCCGGCTGCGCGGGATCTACGACCAGGGCCTGGAGCGCCTCCGGACCCGCTTCCCCGAAGGGGTGCTCTCCGGCTTCAGCGACGTCCTCGAGGCCGGGCAGGAGCGGCTGCGCCACCCGGTGGTGGTGGTGGTGCTGGCGGTCATCGCCTTTGCCGTGTTGGCCACCCGTGCCATCTGGACCGGCGGCCTGCCGGTCGGCGGCTTCGCTCTGCCCCCGCCCGAATCGGCGAGCGCCACCCTGGGGGCGTACGCCGGGGGATGGAATCCGGCAGGCCTGGGGTCGCCCGAGGTGCTGCGGCCGGAGGTGGCCGCCACCGCGTTGCTGCAGACTGCCTTGTTCGGGCACGGCGGGCTGGCCGTGGCCGTGCTCACCGTGGCCGCCTTCCTGTGCGGGGCCATCGGGACGGGCCGTTTGCTGCGGGTCTGGGGGATCGGGCCCGTGGCCGGGTACCTGGCCGGTAGCGTGCTCATGGCGGGTCCGGCCGCCTTGGCGCTGGCCGGCGGCGGGGCCTGGGGGCCCATGGTCGCCCTCGGGGCCCTGCCGTGGGCCGCCGTCGGGGCGCTCGGGCCCTGGCCGCGGGGCTGGCCCCGGCGCTTGGGACGAGGAGCCGGGACGGTGCTGGCCACAGGGATGGTCGGGGCTTTCGCCCCGGCAGCGCTCCCCGTCCCGGTAGTGGCGGTGCTGTTGTGGGCGCTGGTGGGCCGGGGGCGGCGCTGGCCGGCGGTGCTGCTCGCCCTGGGCGGGGCCCTGCTGGCACTCCCCCTCCTCATGCCCTGGGTCCTCTACGCCGATCTGGGCAGCCTGTACACGGGCGGGGCCGCGGCCTTCTGGGAACCCACGTGGCTCCTGGCGGTGGCCCTGGGCGCCCTGGTGCTCACCGTCGCCGCCGGGGACCCGGCGGTCTCGGCAGTGGCCGGGTGGGGCGGCCTTCTCGCCGCCGGGGGCGCGGTGCTCGCCCGGGGCGGGGACCTGGGGTTGGGCCGGGAAGCGGAGCAGGCGGGCCTCATCGCCGCGGCACTAGGGGTGGCCGCCGTGGCCGGGGCGGCTCTCGAGGCCGGAGGGCGGCGGCGGCGAATCGGGGGGTGGCGCGGCGCGGCGGGCTTGGTGGCCGCCCTGGCGGCGCTGGTGTTGGTGGGCGGGACGGCGGCGATGGCGGTGCCGGGCCGCGCCGGTCTCCCCGAGGATCGCTACACCGGCCTCCTCGCCTTCGCCACCGCCGCCGGCGACACCGGATCGCGAGTGTTGCTGTTCGGCCCTGCCGCGGACCTGCCGGGGACCAGCCGCGATTTCGAGGGCCTCGGCTACCGGGTGCTTGCCCCACCCTTACCCCGGTCGTGGCATACCCACCTGCCGGCGCCGCGCCTGGGCGACGAGGCGTTACGCGGCCTGCTCGACGATCTGCTCGGCGGCGAGGTGCGCCGGGCCGGGGAGCGTCTGGCCGGCTTCGGCATCGGGTGGGTGGCGTTCACCGAGTCGAGCCCTCTGGAAGCCGCCTTCGAGGCCCAACTGGACATGGTGCCCCTGCGCGGCCTGGCCGTCCCGGTTTTCCGCAACGAGGTCCCGGCCACCGAGGCGTTCGGGCCCGGCGGCACTGCCTGGACTCGTGACGGCACCGGCTACCTGCGACCCAAAGGAGCCCCGTCCGGCCCGGTGTATGTGGCCTCCAACGCCGACTACCGGTGGGGCCCCGGGGACTGGAACCAGGCCGACTGGGCCAACCAGGTGGACACCGCCGGCAGCGAGGTGCGCTTCTCCGGCCACGCCGGGCGGCGCAACCTGGCTCTGGGCTCCGCCGCCTGGCTGGTGATGCTGGTCACCCTGCTCGGCGTCGGGTTGTGGGGGAGGAGACGGGAGGCATGAGGCGCCTGCTCATCCTGGTGATCGTGGGCGCCGCCGTGGCCGGGGCCTTCCTGCTCCCCGCTCCCGAGCCGTCCCCGGAGCCCCTGACCGGACTCATCATCGAGCCGCCGGGGCTGGGCTCTCCAGAGGATGCCGGCATCTGGTACTGCCCGTGGGCGCAGTCCGACGCCTTCCGCGACTCCGTCTTCGGGGTGGCCTCGCTTCAGGAGGCCACCGCCGCCTTCACCTTCCCGGTGGCCATCCCGGGGGAGCCGGAGGACACCGCTGCGGTATTGGTGCTCGGGCGGGGAGCGGCCACGCTGGCCCTCAGCAGCGTGGCCCAGCGCGGCGACTCGCCGGGTTTCGTGGAGTTCACGGCCGGGCCGGCGGCGGTCTCGGCCACGATCATGGGCGAGGCCGTGCTCGCCGCCGACGCTTGCGTTTCTTCGGGCCCTGCCACCTGGCACTTCCCGGGCGGGTCCACCATGCCGGGGGAGCACCTCACCCTGCGCATCTTCAACCCCTTCCCCGACCCGGCCAAGGTGACCGTCACCG
The DNA here is from genome assembly GCA_043810615.1 of Actinomycetota bacterium. Taxonomy (GTDB): domain Bacteria; phylum Actinomycetota; class Acidimicrobiia; order Spongiisociales; family UBA11373; genus VGBK01. The sequence goes on from JBDROA010000119.1 coordinate 15,693, forward strand.
GGGTGTCCGACATCGGGGTGGAAGCCCTGGCCGACCTGGAGAACCTGCCCGTGGGAGCCCGTTCCTGGCGCGATGTCGACTTCACGTCGCTGCTGCGCCAGCGGCAGAATCTGGTGATCACGGTGGTCGCCGCCGAGGGCGTGGTGGTGCCCGCCATGGTGTTTGGCACCGAGTTCGACGAGGACTGGTGGCCGGGGGTGGGGGAGGCAACCGAGTGGGAGTTCCCCATCGCCCGGGTGCAGGACACGGCCGCCTTCCTGGTGGTGCACAACCCCGGCCTGGGAGCAGTGGAGGTGGCGGTGGACCTGTTTACCGCGGAAGGTCCCATCCTGGAGGCTTTCACCGCCACGGTGGCTCCCGAGTCCCCGGCTCGCTTCGACTTGTCGCAGTACCCCGGGGATCCCCTGGCCGCCCGGGTGTTGGCCTCCGGCCCGGTGACGGCGGCGGTAGTGGTCCTGGGGGAGGAGGAGGTAGCGGTGATGCCGGGGGCGCCGGCGGCGGCGTCCACCTGGTTGCTCCCCGGCCTGCGGCGCCTCCCGTTGCACGCCACCAGCCTCTGGATGCTGAACACCGCCTCCGAGGAGGCCATTACCGCGACGGTGAGCGCCCTCAGCAACGCGGGGACCTCGGGCCAGACCGTGGTGGTGCCGCCCGGGGTACCCGTCCAGGTCGATGTCACCGTGGTGGACGCCGAAGGTTTCTTGGTGGAGGCCTCGTCGCCGCTCACTGTGGCCTGGACCGCCCGGGGCCCCGCCGGCTTGGCCTTCTCGACCGCCTCGCCGGTCGCCTTCGAAGCGGAATGACAAAACCGGCTTACGCGCCCCCGGCGCGGGTAAGAATGCCAGGCGTGGAGTCACACGGGTGTGATTTCCCGCGGTAGAGTGGGGCGGCGATGATCGAACACTGCGTGCGCTGCGGCGCCCCCGCCGGGATCGTGATGGCCTTCGCTTACGAGGCCCGGCTCATCTGGCTGGAGGACATCACCGACCCCGTGGTGCCGGGGGCTGGTTACGCCCTGTGCGAGACCCACGCCGGCCGGCTCACCCCGCCGGTGGGGTGGACGCTCCTCGACCGCCGCGGCCCGGCACGCCCCTTGTTCGCCTCCCTCGAGGTGGCGTGATGGTCGTCGCAGGCGGCTGAGGCGCCGTGCCTCTCGACCGCGATGTGCTCGAGGCCGTTCGGGAGATGGACGAGCACGACCTGCGCCGCCTGCTCATCCTGGCCAAGGCGCGCCTCGAGGCGAAGGGGGCCGATTTCGACGCGGTGGCCCCGCGAGTGACGCTGCGATCCCAACAGGTGCGCTGTGGCAAGCCCAGCTGCACCCGTTGCCCGCACGGGCCCTACTGGTACGCCTACTGGACCGAAGGGGGCCGGCGCCGCTCCCGGTACGTGGGCAAACTGGAGGACCCGGCGGCTGCGGCCGCCGTTGCGGCCGGGAGCCCCGCCCGGGCCTGATCCGGCCCACCGCCCGGCGGGCTCCGCTCAACTTCGGGCCGGCGCATGCCGATATCGGGACCAGCGGTCGAGGAGGAAGGTTCGATGCGCGCGCTGCGGTCCCGGCGTTTCGTTGGAAGCACGGTCGCTTGTGCCAACTGCGGCACGGCGGACGCCATAGGCATCCGTCTGCGGCTGAGCGACGATGTCGAAGTCGATTTCCACAACTGTCACCGGTGCGAGCACCGCTGGTGGGATGCCGACGGCGAGGTGATCGACCTCACCGCCGTCCTGAACCTGGCGCGGCGCAGCTGAGAGCCTCGCTCCCCCTTCGCTCCGGCCCGCGGTAGCCTGCGGGCGCCGTGATGCGCCCCGCCCTGCTCTCTGCGACCGACGCCGCCGACCGCCGCTCCCGCCTCATCGTGGCGGCCATGGTGGCCGCCGCCTCGCTGATGGCCTTCATCTTCATGCGGCCGGACAAGATCTTCCTGGCCAACACGCCCTCCGGCGGCGACATGGGGGCCCACGTGGTCATCCCGGCCTACCTGCGCGACACCCTCCTTCCCGCCGGGCGGGTGCTGGGGTGGAGCAACGACTGGTATGCCGGGTTCCCGATGCTCTACTTCTACTTCCCGCTCCCGGCGTTCGCCGTCGTGCTGCTCGACTTGCTGCTCCCCTACGGGGTGGCCTTCAAATTGGTGACGGTGGCCGGCCTGGTTGCCCTCCCCGGCGCTTCGTACTACTTCGCCAGGAACATGGGCTTCGCCCGGCCCGTGGCCCTGGTGGGCGGGATGGCGGGAGCCACCTTCATGTTCATGGAGACTTTCTCCATCTTCGGGGGCAACACCCTGAGCACCCTGGCGGGGGAGTACTCCTTCTCGTGGTCCTTCGCCCTCTGCCTGGTCTACCTGGGCATGGTGATGCGCAACACCCGGGAGGGGCGCGGCTTCACGGTGGGGCCGGCGGTGGTGCTGGCCCTCGGCGCCCTGTCGCACGTCATCACCACCGGGGTGGCGGTGGTGGCCTCGCTGCCGCTGCTGCTGCGCCGCAAAGGGCCCCGGGCGGTGGTGGGGAGCTGGGCTCTGGGCTTTGCCGTCGCCGCCTTTTGGGCGGTGCCGTTCCTGATCCGGTTCCCCGGGCTCTCCACCGACATGGGCTGGAACCCGCGCCACGACTGGTGGGACGTCTTCCCCCGGGACACCTGGCCGGTGCTGGTGCTCGGGGTTGCCGGTCTGGCCTGGGCGGTGGCTCGCCGCGCCCTGGTGGGCCCGGCGGTCTCGCTGCTGGTGATGGGCACTGCCGGGTACTGGGTCATCTACTGGATCGAGCACACCACGCTCTACAACGGGCGGCTGCTTCCTTTCGCCTACTACGTCATGTTCCTCTTTGCCGGCCTGTTCGTGGGGATGGCCCTCATGGAGGTGGTACGCCGCCTGCGAGCCTCGGACGCGAGCGTTTGGGGAGTGGCCGTCGCGGGCGCGGCGGTGTTCCTGGTGATCGCCGGGGTGGGGATCCACAAGACGCCCGCCTGGGCGCAGTGGAACTACACGGGGTACGAGGGCAAGGCGGCCTACCCCGAGTACCGGGCGATCCTCGAGGCGGTGGACCACCTCCCGCCGGGGCGCATCATGTGGGAGTACAGCTCCGACCAGAACAAGTACGGCACCCCGATGGCCCTGATGCTCCTGCCCTACTGGAGCCCGGAGCATCCCTCCATGGAAGGGCTGCTGTTCGAGTCCTCGCTTACCACGCCCTTCCACTTCCTCATGCAGTCCGAGACCAGCCTGCGTCCCTCCAGCCCGGTGAGTGGCCTGCGCTACCACAGCCTCGACCTCGAGCGGGCGGTGGCCCACCTCGCCCTCTACGACATCGCCTACTACATCTCGTACACCGAGGAGGGGGCCGCCGCGGCCGCCGAGCAGGGACTGGAGCAGCTGGCCGAGACGCCTCCGTTCAGGGTCTTCGCCCTGCCCGAGAGCAGCCTGGTGGATGTGGCCACCTACGAACCGGCGGTGTGGGCCGGGGAGGGGTCCTTCAAGGATGCGGCCCTGGACTGGTTCGACGACGTCACTCGCCTCGACCGCTGGGTGGTGGCCGACGGGCCGGCCGGCTGGCCGCGGATCGAAGCCATTCGGCCGGGGGACTCCCGCGAGCGGATCTCGCCGTCGGGCGGGGTGAGCGACGTCGTCCTCGAGGCGCACCGGATTTCGTTCCACACCACGGCGGTCGGCGTCCCTCACCTGGTCAAGGTCTCCTACTTCCCCAACTGGCAGGCGACGGGCGCCGAAGGCCCGTACCGGGCGGCGCCCTCCCTGATGGTCGTGGTGCCCACTTCCGAGGACGTGGTGATCGAGTTCCGCAACACTCTGCCGGAGAACGCCGGGATGCTCCTCTCGGCGGCCGGCGTGGCCGACACCGGCGTCCTGTTCTTCCTCGGGCGCCGCCGCCGCCGCTCCGCAGGGAGGCAGCAGTGATCGCCTACCTCAAGTCGTTCTTCAACCGCGAGGGCATGGGTCAAATGGTCAAGCTGGCCTTGATCGGGGCGGTCAACACCGTCGTCTACTTCGCCATGCTCAACATCCTCATCAGCCTGTCGGTGCCGCTCTTCTGGCGGGTGACGGCCTCGTTCGCCGTGGCGACCGAGGTGTCGTACCTGCTCAACCGGCGCTGGACCTTCCGGCTCAAGGGGGGCGTCGGGCCCTGGCGTGAGACGGCGGTCTTCTTCCTCGTGAACGGGGTGGCCTGGGCGACGACGCTGGCCGTCGTTCTCGGCGCCGATGCCGCCTTCGGCCCTCTCTCCCGGCTGGGGGAGAACCTGGCGAACCTGGTGGCCGGTGGTCTCATCCTGCTGCCGAAGCTGGCGTCGTACCGGGACCTGGTCTTCCGGCGGTCGCTGAGGGGTGGCAGCCCGTCAGGGCCGGCGCCGGGCGGTGGTGCGGAACCAGAGCCGCACGGTGTCTCGCCCCATCTCCCACAGCGTCCCGACGGTGACCCGGCTGGTTGAGGCCTGCGCCCTCAGCTCCACCGGGAACTCCCCGATCCGGCACCCAGCGCGGTGCATCAGGACCACGAGCTCGAGGTCGAACGAGTAACGGCCGATCTGCACCCGGGGGAGCGCGGCGCCCAGCGGCTCCCGGCGGAAGGCCTTGAGACCGGTCTGGGTCTCAGTCACGGGGAGGCGGAAAGCGAAACGGGTGACTGCGGAGAACAGGCGCGACAGCACTCGGCGTGCCCTGGGGTATCCCCCGGCAACCATGGCGGCACGCTTGGTCCCGAGTAGTGCGTCGAAGCCACCGCGGTGGAGAGCGGCGACCAGGGCCGGGATCTGCTCGGGGGGCAGGTCCAGGTCCCCATCGAGGAACACGACGGTCTCGCCGCTCGAAGCGGCGAAGGCCCGCTGCAGCGCTCGGCCCTTCCCGGCGTTCTGCGGATTGGCCACCACCACCACCATGCCGGGATGCCGGGCGGCGGCCCGCTCCGCCTCCTCGCGGGTCCCATCGGGTGAGCCGTCGTCCACCACGACCACCTCCACCCCAGGCTCGGCGGCGGTGGCGGCGACCACGCGGTTGATGTTGGCGGCGATGGGCCCGGCCAGCCCGTAACAGGGCATCAGGATGGAGACGCGGGCCGGCGGAGGCATCGGGAAAGCCTACCGGGCCGTCCTCGTCCCGGCGCCCCGGCGACAGCCGCTCGCCCCGTACAATGACCGGGCGATGCAGCTGGATGCGATCTTCAAGGCCTACGACGTCCGGGGCCTGGTGCCTTCCCAACTCGACGAGGCCACGGCCCGGCGCATCGGGGCCGCCTTCGCCGCTTTCAGCGGGGCGGGCCGCATCGCCGTGGGGCGGGACTGCCGCCCGTCCTCACCCTCCCTGGCCGCGGCCGTCATCGCCGGCATCGCCGGGCAGGGCGTGGCGGTCGACGACCTGGGGATGATCACCACGGACATGGTGTACTACGCGGCCGGGTCCCGGGAAGAGCCGGGCGCCATGATCACCGCCTCGCACAACCCGCCGGGGTGGAACGGCATCAAGCTCTGCCTGGCCGGGGCCGCCCCGGTCGGCGCCGGCACCGGCCTCGAGGAAGTGCGCCGCCTCACCGCCGCCCCGCCCCCGCCGGCGGCGGCCCCCGGCGAGGTGGGCCGGGTGGATGTGCTCGCCGGCTACGTGGACCACCTGCTCTCCATCGTCGACCCCTCCCGCCTCGCCGGGCTGCGGGTGGCCGTCGACGGGGGCAACGGGATGGCCGGGGTGGCGCTGCCCGCCGTCTTCGACCGCCTCCCGGCGGCCCTCATCGGCCTCTACCTGGAGCCCGACGGCCGCTTCCCCAACCACCACCCCGACCCGCTTCGGCCCGAGAACCTGCGCGACCTCGAAGCCCTGATGCACCGGGAGCGGCCCCACCTGGGGGTGGCCTTCGACGGTGACGCCGACCGGGCCTTCTTCGTGGACGACGCCCCGCACCCCCTGCCGGGGAGCACGGTGACGGCGATGGTGGCGCAGTGGTTCCTGCGGCGGGAGCCGGGTTCGACGGTGGTACACAACCTCATCTGCAGCCGGGCGGTACCCGAGGCCATTCGCCGCGCCGGGGGGGTGCCGGTGCGCACCCGGGTCGGGCACTCCTTCATCAAAGGCGTCATGAAGGAGACCGGGGCCATCTTCGGCGGGGAGCACTCCGGCCATTACTACTACCGCGACAACTACCGGGCCGACTCGGGAATCCTGACCATGCTGGTGCTGATGCAGGTGCTCGCCGAGGACGGCCGCCCCCTGTCCGAGATGCGGCGGGAGTTCGAGCCGTACGCGCAGTCGGGCGAGATCAACCTGGAGGTCGCCGACCCCGTGGCCGCGGCTGCGGGGGTGGGAGCCGCCTTCCCCGACGGCGAGCAGGACCGGGTCGACGGGATCACGGTGTCCTGGGGCGACCGCTGGTTCAACCTGCGGCCCTCGAACACCGAGCCGGTGCTACGGCTGAATGTGGAGGCCCCCGACGCGGACGGAGTGGAGGATCTGGTGGCCCGGGTGCGGGCCGCAGTAGAGGAGGCCGCCGATGCCGGTGCCTGAGGACCTGCTGGCCATCATGGCCTGTCCCGCCTGCCACGGAGCGCTGGAGGAGCGCGGGGAGGCTCTGGCCTGTTCCGCCTGCGGCCTGCACTACCCGGTGCGCGACGGGATCCCGATCATGCTCGCCGAGGAGGCCTACCGGCCCGGAGAGGAGCCCCGGCCGTGACCTCGATGCGCGACCTCATCGGCAGTCTGCCCGATCAGCTGCGCTGGGCGGCCGCCCTGGAGCCCCCGGTGGTGGCGCCTGCCGTCGAGGCCCTGGTGGCGGGGATGGGCGGGTCGGGCATCGCCGGGAGCATCGCCGCCGTGGTCGCCGAGGCCGCCGGCGGCCGAGTGGGGGGGCACCGCACCTACGGCCTGCCGGCCTGGGCGGCTGCGGTTCGGCCGCTGGTGGTGACCGTCTCCCACAGCGGCGACACCGAGGAAACGCTCTCGGCGGTCGAAGAAGCCGGGCGCCTCGGCCTCGATCGGGCCGCGGTGACCACCGGCGGGCGCTTGGCCGTGCTGGCCGCCGCCGCCGGCTTCCCCGTGGTCGTCACCCCGGCGGTGCCCCAGCCGCGGGCTGCGGTTGGCTACCTGACCGGGGCGGTACTGCGCCTGCTCGAAGCGGCCGGGTTGGTGCCGCCGCAGTCCGACGGCTTGCGTGAGGCGGCAGACGTGGTGGAGCGCCTGCTGGGCGGGGGGCGGGGGGCGGCCGTGGCCCTGGCCGACGACCTCGCCGCGGCTCTGGACCACCGGGTGGTGGCGGTGTACGGGGCCGAAGGGGTGCCTGCGGTAGCCGCCTACCGTTGGAAGACGCAGATCAACGAGAACGGCAAGGCCATCGCCTACTGCTCGTCGTTCCCCGAGCTCGATCACAACGAGATCGAGGCCTGGGCGGCCTACCCGGATTTTGCCCGCGACCGGGTGGGGCTGGTCTGGCTGCACGACCCGGCGGAGAATCCCCGCCTGGTTCGCCGGGCCCAGATCAGCCGCCGCCTCCTCGAGGGCCGGGTGGGCCTGGCCGGGGAGGTCCACGCCCAGGGGGAAGGGACCCTGGCGCGCCTGTTCAGCCTCATCGTGGTCGGCGACCTGGTGGCGGTGTCCCTGGCGGAGCGAGCCGGGGTGGATCCGGTGGCGGTGGAGGTCATCGCCGCCCTGAAGGAGCAACTCGCCGGGGAGGCATCATGAGGTTCGACATAGCCGACGTGTCGCTGGCCGGGGAGGGTGCCCTGCGGATCGAGTGGGCCGCCCGCCGCATGCCGGTGCTGGCCACCATCCACCGCCGCTTCGAGTCCGAGCGACCGCTGGAGGGGATGCGGGTGGGGGCCTGCCTCCACGTCACCGCCGAGACGGCCAACCTGATGCGGGCCCTGCGGGCCGGCGGCGCCCAGGTGACGCTGTGCGCCTCCAACCCGCTGTCCACCCAGGACGACGTGGCCGCCGCCCTGGTCGAAGAAGGCTTTGCCGTCTACGCGGTGCGAGGCGAGGACGCCGAGCGGTACTACGGCCACGTCCGCGCCGTCCTGGACCTTGAGCCCCAGGTGACCATGGACGACGGGGCCGACCTGGTGACCACCTTGCTCAAGGAGAGGGCGGGACGGGATCCCCTGGGCTCCACCGAGGAGACCACCACCGGGGTGCTCCGCCTGCGGGCCATGGCCGATGCCGGGGTGCTGCGGTTCCCCGTGGTGGCGGTGAACGACTCGGCCACCAAGCACCTCTTCGACAACCGCCACGGCACGGGGCAGTCGGCCCTCGACGGCATCCTGCGGGCCACCAACCTGCTCTTCGCCGGGCGCACCGTGGTGGTGGTCGGCTACGGCGACTGCGGGACGGGGGTCGCCGCCCGGGCCCAGGGCCTGGGGGCGGCGGTGATCGTCGTCGAGGTCGACCCGGTGCGGGCCCTCGCCGCCGCCATGGAGGGCTACCGGGTGCTGCCCGGGATTGAGGCGGCCCGTCTCGGGGATGTGTTCGTCACCGTCACCGGCGGCCTCCACGTGCTGCGCGCCGAGCACTTCGCGGTCATGAAGGACGGCGCCGTGCTGGCCAATGCCGGCCACTTCGACGTCGAGATCGACCTGGTGGCGCTCCAGGCGACGGCGCAGGGCCGGCGCCGGGTGCGGGCCAACTTGGAGGAGTGGCAGTTGGCCGACGGGCGGCGGCTCTACGTGGCCGCCGAGGGGCGCCTGGTGAACCTGGCGGCGGCCGAGGGCCACCCCGCCGACGTCATGGACATGTCCTTCGCCGACCAGGCCCTGGCCGCCGAGTGGCTCACCGCCAACGCCGGGAAACTGGAGCCCCGGGTGTACCGGCTGCCCGAGTACCTCGACGCCGAGGTGGCTCGCATCAAGCTGGAGAGCCTCGGCTGCGGCCTCGACACCCTGACGCCCGAGCAGGAGCGTTACCTGCGCAGCTGGGAGCTGGGGACCTAGCGCGCTTTTCTAGCGCCGGCGGGAGGCCCGCCGAGCCCGGAGGAGTGCCGGCACCCGCCCGCTCCCCGGGGTGCGGTCGGCCAGGCGGGCGGCGAGGGGCCCTACGGTGGCCATGAGCAGGACGTAGGCCGCGGCCAGCGGTCCCAGGCGGCCTCCGGCGCCGGCGGCCGCGCCGAGCCCGGCGATGACCACGGAGAACTCCCCGCGAGCGATGAGCGCCGCCCCGGCCCGGGCCCGCCCGCGTCGTCCCACCCCGCCGCGCCGTGCCGCCCACCATCCGGTGGCCACTTTCGTGAGGGCGGTCACTGCGGCGAGAGCGGCGGCGGGGGCAAGGACCCCGGGGATGGCGGCGGGGTCGGTGGACAGTCCGAAGAACACGAAGAACACGGCCGCGAACAGGTCCCGCAGCGGGGTGAGCAGCGTGCGGGCGCGTTGGGCGGCTTCACCCGAGATGCCGATGCCCACCAGGAAGGCGCCCACCGCCGCCGAAACGTTGAGCTGTTCGGCGACCCCGGCGATCACCAGGGTCACGCCCACCAGGGTGAGGAGGTTGACCTCGTCGGATCCCGAGAAGATCAGCCGGCCGGCTCCCTCGCCGTGCCGGGAGGCCACGGTCAGGATCAGGGCGACGATGGCAAGGGCCGCGCCCACGGCCAGGAGGGCCCCCAGGGCGGTGCCTCCCAGCGCCACCACGGCCAGCACTGGGAGCAGCACCGCCATGGCCAGGTCCTCGAAGACCAGGACGGAGAGCACGATCGGGGTCTCCCGGTTGGCGGTCCAGTTCAGATCGGCGAGCAGCTTGGCCACCACCCCGGAGGAGGAGATGTAGGTGACCCCGCCCAGGAACAGGGACGGCACGAGGCCCAGGCCGAGGAGCAGGCCGGCGGCCACTCCGGGCGTGTAGTTGGCCAGGAGGTCGAGGAGGCCGGCAGGGGCGGCCGAGCGCAGCGCTCGACGTAGTTCGCTCCCGGTGTATTCCAGGCCGAGCATCAGGAGCAGAAGGATCACCCCGAGGTCGGCGCCGATCTCCACGAAACCCTCAGACGGCACGAGGGGCACCAGGCCCCCTTCTCCCACCGCCAGGCCTCCGAGCAGGTAGAAGGGGATGGGGGAGAGGTGCACGGCGGCGGCCAGGCGCGCGAGCACGGCCAGCAGCAGAATCAGCCCCCCCAATTCGAGCCAGAGCTTGGCCTGCTCGTGCACGGCTCAACCGGTGCGCAGGACGGCGGTCAGGGTCCCGATGCCGTCCGGGGTGCCGACCACCACGAGGGTGTCGCCGGGGGAGAAGCGGAACTCGGGGCCGGGGGCGGCGTGCGCCTCGGAGCCGCGCAGCACCGCCACCACCGATACCCCGGTGCGGGTGCGAATGCGGGCGTCGCCGATGGTCTTCCCGGCGTAGGCGGAAGCCGGGTCCACGGTGAGCCAGTCGATCCCGAGCCCCTCCACCTGCTGGCGGAGGACTGCCAGGGTCTCGACGATCTGGGACCCCCCGAGCACGTCGACGAGGGCGTGGGCCTCGACCTCGGTCAGCTCCACGGTCACCCGGGCGCTGTCGGGGTCGTCGGCGGAGCACAGGAAGAGCTGGCGGCGCCCCGAGTGGTGGTGGACCACGCCCAGGCGGAGGCCCTCTTCGGTGGTGAAGTCGTAGCGCACCCCCACGCCGGGTAGGGGGGTCTGCTGAATGGCAGTGGTCACGAGCTGGTCCTCCCGTGCTGAGGACGGCATGATGCCACCCGGCAGGCTCGGGGTGGGTGGCGGCGGGCCTCTCGCTCAGCCGGCGCGCAGGATGCCGGCGGCGGCGGTGATGCCCTCGGGGGTGCCCACTACCACCAGGGTGTCGCCGGCGGCGATGCGGAACTCAGGCCCGGGGGCGGGCTGGGTATGGTCGTCGCGCAGCACTGCTACCACCGATACCCCCCAGCGGGAGCGAATCCCGGCGGCCGCGATGCTGGACCCGGCGATGGGCGAGCCCGGGCTCACCTTGAGCCATTCGATGGCCAATCCCTCGACGAACTCCTGGAGGCGGGCCAGCTGCTTTGTGACCCGCGACCCTCCGAGGATCTCCACC
>JBDROA010000120.1:0-11256 GCA_043810615.1 Actinomycetota bacterium
TGCTCGACCCGGCTCTCTTTCGGGCCCTGGGCGATCCCAACCGGGTGGCCCTGGTGGCCCACCTCGGCCGCAGCGGCCGGCCCACCACGGTGAGCGAGGCGGCGGAGTGCTGTCCGGTGGACCTCTCCGTGGTCTCCCGGCACCTGGCGGTGCTTCGCGAGGCCGGGGTGGTCCGGGCCACCAAGCAGGGCCGCGAGGTCCACTACACGGTGTCCCACCGTTCCCTGGCCGCCACCCTGCGGGCCCTGGCCGACGCCCTCGACGCCTGCTGCCCCCCGGAGGACGGCTGCGCCGCCCCCTCCCCCGACACCATGGAAGGAACCGCATGACCCGCACCCCGCAGGAGATCAAGGAAGCCGTCCGCGACCACTACGCCCGGGCCGCCGAGAGCGTCGCGGCTGCGGGCAACTGCTGCGGCCCCGCGGCCACCGACTGCTGTTCCTCAGACGCACCCGCCGCCGCGGACTGCTGCGCCGAGGAGCCTGCCGGCTTCGGCATCTCCGTCTACGCCGGCCTCGCCGCCGGGGAAGTGCCCGACGCCGCCCGCCTGGCCTCGCTGGGCTGCGGCAACCCCACCGCCATCGCCGGCCTCCGGCCTGGGGAGCGGGTCCTCGACCTGGGATCCGGGGGTGGCCTTGACGTCTTTCTCGCCGCCCGGCAAGTGGGCCCTACCGGCTTCGTCCACGGCCTCGACATGACCGACGAGATGCTGCACCTGGCCCGGGCCAACCAGCGGGCCGCCGGAGTGGCCAACGCCGAGTTCCTGCGGGGCGACATCGAGGCCATCCCCCTGCCCGACGCCTCGGTAGACGTGATCATCTCCAACTGCGTCATCAATCTCTCCGCCGACAAGCCGGCGGTGTTCCGCGAGGCACATCGGGTGCTGGTACCCGGGGGCCGCTTCGCCGTGTCCGACGTCGTGGCCCTCCACCCGCTGACCGAGGAGGAGCGAGCCGACCTGGCCTCGTGGGCGGGGTGCCTGGCCGGGGCCCTCACCGCCGAGGAGTACCTGGCCGGTCTCGCCGCCGCCGGGTTCAGGGACGCCGCGGTGACGCCCACCCACGCCGCGGGGCCGACGGCGGTGAGCGCGCTCATCACCGCAGTCGTCTGAACGGGCGCCACCCCTCCCCTCTCGCCCGCCTTCCGGCCCGGCCCGGCGCATAATTCCCCAGTGCCCAGCGACGAGATCCGGGTGGAAGCGGCCGGGCGGCAGGTGCGCCTCACCAGCCCCGACAAGAGGCTCTTCCCCGAACAGGGATGGACCAAACGCGACGTGGTGGACCACTACCTCCGCTGCGCCCCCGGGGTGGTGCGCGGGGTGCACCGCCGGCCCTGCGCCCTGAAGCGCTGGCCCGAAGGGGTCGATCACCCGCCCTTTTTCACCAAGCGGGCCCCGGCCACCATACGGGAGGCGGTGGCGGTGCGCTTCCCCTCGGCCCGGCCGGGGAACATGGCCATCGTCAACGACGTCTCCGATGTCGTCGACCAGGTGCAACTGGGCTGCCTGGACCTGAACCCTTGGACCAGCCGGGCGGAGGACCTCGACCACCCCGACGAGTTGCGCCTCGACCTCGACCCGACAGAGGGCTTCACCTTCGAGCACTGCCGCCCGGTGGCCGCCGCCTGCCGGGCCCTCCTCGAGGAGCAAGGCCTCGTGGGCTGGCCGAAGACGTCCGGGTCGCGGGGGATCCACATCTACGTGCGCCTCCGCTCCCGATGGAGCTTCGAGGCAGTGCGCCGCGGCGCCCTGGCCTTCGCCCGGGAGATCGAGCGCCGCCTCCCCGGCCTGGCCACCACCGCCTGGTGGAAGGAGGAGCGGCGAGGCGTCTTCGTGGACTTCAACCAGAACGCCCGCGACAAGACCATCGCCTCGGCCTATAGCCTGCGCCACACCGGCCGGGTCTCCACCCCATTCGCCTGGGAGGAACTGGCGAGCATCGACCCGGTGGAGATGACCCTCGAGGGTTTCCGGGAGCGCTGGGCGGCGGTGGGCGACGTCACCGCCGGCATCGACGAAGCCACCGGGGACCTCTCCGGCCTGTTGGCCCTGGCCGACGCCGACGAAGCCCGGGGCCTGGGCGACGCCCCCTGGCCGCCCCACTACCCCAAGCAGCCCGGGGAGCCGCCCCGGGTACAGCCGTCCAAGCGGCGCAGGGCGGAGTAGGGCTCGCCCCGGCCCCGTCCCGGAGGACGCCGCGGGTCTACTGGTCGGGGAGGCCGTGTTCCGCCGGTACGAGGCGGCCTTCTGCCCGGGCGGCCCGGAACAGGTCGATCGTCGCCCGCATCGCCTCCTCCAACGGGGTCACCGGCACCTCGGACAGCGGCGAGGCAGGATCGGGCTCGATGTAGGCGGGGAAGGGCAGGCTCGGCCCGCTGTAGGTGATCAGGCCCTTCGCTTCGGGCACGACCGCGTCGATGGCGGCGACGACCTCGCTCTGGTCGGCCGTGGTCCCCGGCAGGTTGACCACCGGAGCGCCGGCAGTGGCCGACCGGCTCGCCACGATCATTGCCCGGGCGGTGTCCTCGGCGTAGTTGTAGATGGTCTTGCCGCCGAAGGGGATGTCGAAAGGCCGCCCGAAGACGGCGGCCATGGCCGCCTTCGTTCCACCACTGGTCATCCCCTGATCGCGGCCGGGGCCGAAAACCGTCATCGGGCGCAGCCCGACACTGGGCAGCCCGTGCTCCTTCCAGTAGAGCAGGGCGTTGCCCTCGTTGGCCAGCTTGTAGACGGCGTAGTGCGTCGGCGGGTGGGGCACCGCGTCGAGAGGAAGACGGCCGGTGGCCGGGTCGACGTCGTCGGAGCTGAACATCGCCAGGGAACTGGCGTACACCAGCGGCGCCATCCGCTCCGCCCGCCGCCGCGCCGCCTCGAGGAAGTTGACCGTGCCGACCACGTTGACCGCGGCCCCCAGCGGCGGGTTCGCCTTGCAGAAGGGCATCTGGAGTGCGGCCAGATGAATGATGTTGGTGATCCCGTGCTCGTCGAGGACCTGCTCGATCCTTCCGAGGTCGGTGATGTCCCCCTTCTCCCAACGGACCCGGGCCAACTCGTCGTCGGACATGATGAGGCGCGGGCGATGCATGTCGCCGCCGAGGTCGAAGGAAACCACGGGCGTTCCCTCTTGCACGAGCAACCGGACCGCCCAGGCACCGATGCAGCCGAGCGAACCCGTCACCAGAAAGACTTCAGCCACCTCAGGTACCTCCTCTTCGCTTGTGGCGGACACTAACCGGATCGCCCGGGCGGGCGGTCACCAGCCGGCGGGTGGCAACGGCCCGCCTGCCGGCATTGCCGGTCAACCCGTGACGGGGAGAGTCTTGCGAGCGATGACGGCGAACTCGTCGTCGGTGAGCAGCCGCTTCTTCTCCAACGAGACGGCCTTGACATCCGCCAGGATGACCCTCAGTTCCTCGGTGGAGGACCACTTCATCCCGATCCGCTCCAGGCCGAAAGCGATGGAGTCCAGGCCGTTCCCCTTGCCCAGCACGGTTCGGGGAGCAGGCTGCCCCACCAGGCCGGGACGGTACGGGAAGACCTCGAGCATTTCCTCCTCGCCGAGCTTGCGGAGCCAGGCGGTGGGGATGCCGGACTCGATGTGGAACAGGCTGTCGCCGATCACCGGCTTGTTCGGCGCCTGCACCACCCCGGTCAGGCCGAGCACCAGGCGGGACAGCTCGTAGAACTTCTCGGTCTTGATGCCCATGTCGATGCCGTACATGGTGAGCAGCGCCATGACGGTCTCTTCCATGGGAGTGTTGCCGGACCGCTCGCCGATCCCGGCCACCGTGGTGTGCAGCACTTCGGCGCCCTGGGTGGCGGCAATCAGCGTGTTGGCGACGCCGAGGCCGAAGTCCTGGTGGAAGTGGGTCTCCAGAGGGATGCCCAGGCGCTCCCGGGTGCTCCGGACGAAGAAGCCCACGGCGTGCGGTGAGATGACACCCATGGTGTCCACCAGCACGATGGCGTCGGCGTGCCCCTCCCGGGCCACCTTCCCCAGATCGTCCATGAGCTCGACCATGGGGGAGCGGGTGGCGTCGATGGGGAAGAAGACGACCTTGAGACCGAGCTCGTGGGCGTAGGCCGTGGCCTCGATGGTGAGGTCGAGCGCCTTCTCCTTGGTCCAGCCGTACGCCTTCTCGATGAGGTGGCCGCTGGCGGGGACTTCCATGACCACCGATTTGACGCCGCAATCAGCGGCGAGACGAACGTCGCTGGTGGTGCAGCGGCAGAAGGCGTAGATCTCCGAGGGCAGCCCCAGGGCGGCGATGCGGCGTACCGCTTCTTCATCGGCGGCCGACACCGCGGGCAGGCCGGCCTCGATCCGATGGACCCCGGCGTCGGCGAGCGCCTCGGCAATGCGGACCTTGTCGTCGGCATTGAGCACGACCCCCGCCTGCTGTTCGCCGTCCCGCAAGGTGATGTCGTGGATCTTCAGCTCCTGGGGGAAAGCAAACCCGCCGGTCACCTCTGGGAGGTAGTTCCACAGGCTGGAGAAGAATTGGTCGGTGTGCCACGGTTCCGCATGTCGTTGAGCCACTCTGCTACCTCCGGTGAAACGGGCAAGAGACGACCGGGAGCCAGTTCACCCCCGGTCATGCAAGATGCATGATAGGCCCGCCTGTTACCGGCACACCCGCCCCAGCGGTGACCGGCCGGCGGCCAGAGGGCGAAGCGCCGGTGGGCGAAGTCAGGCCCGGGACTCTCAGTCCCCGGGCGGACCAGCCGACCCCCCGGGTCAGCGAGCTCCCTCGCCGGGCCGCACGGCGTTGACCAGGATCGCCATGTTGCCCGCCGGGTGGAGGTTCTCCCGCATCAACTGGTGCGCCTCCGGGATGCCTTCGAAGGGGAACACCCGCGAGAGCGCCGGACTGATCTTCCCCTCGGCCACGAGGTCGGTAGCGGCCGCCGCCTCGGAGTCGTTCATGAGGTGAGAGCCCTGGAAGCGCTTCTGGCGCATCCAGTGGTAGCGCAGATCCATGGTGACGTAGTAGCCGGTGGTTCCGGCACAGATGACGATCATCCCGCCGCTGGCCGCCACGAACCCCGAGGTGGGCAGAGTCGCCTCACCGGGGTGCTCGAAGACGATGGCCGGGTTCACCCGGTCCCCTACCGCGTCCCAGATGGCCTTGCCGAACGCCCGGGCCCCTTTGGCCCAATCCCCGTAGGCGGCGCTGGAAGTGTCGGGCATCGGCCCCCAGTGGGAGAAACGGGTGCGGTCGATGACCCCTACCGCCCCGTTGTCGAGGCAGAACTGCCGCTTGGATTCGTCGGAGACCACCGCCACCGGCCGGCCACCCATTGCCCGGGTCACCTGCAGGCCCATGCTCCCCAGTCCGCCGGCGGCGCCCCAGACGAGCACCACGTCGCCCGGGTTGACCACGTTGGGCGGCCAGCCCATGAGCATGCGGTAGGCGGTGCCGGCGGTCATCAGGTAGCAGCCGGCCTCCTCCCAGGTGAGCCGCTCCGGCTTGGGCAGGCACTGGTGGGCCTGCGCCCGAGCGAACTGGCAGAAGCTCCCATAGTTGGTCTGGTAGCCCCACACCCGCGTCGTCTCCGAGAGCACCGGGTCCTTGTCCGAGAGCACCCACGGGTCGTCGGCGCTCCAGGTGGCGCCGTGCACCACCACTTCGTCACCAGGCTGCACAGTCGTCACGGCCTCACCCACCTGCCAGACGATGCCCGAGCAGTCGCTGCCCCCGGCGTGGAAGTCCTCCGGCTCGCCCCGGCGCTGCCGCTCGGCGACGACGTCGAGGGGTTGGCCCAGGGCGGCCCACACGTTGTTGTAGTTGATGCCGCTGGCCATGACGTACACCAGCACCTCGTCGGGAGCGAGGCCCGGTGTAGGGATCACCTCGTGGCGAAAGGCCTCACGCGGCTCGCCGTAGTGCTCCGGCCGCACCACGAAGGCATGCATCTGCTCGGGCACCTCGCCGAGCGGCGGTCGTTCCCCCAGGTCGCAGATCTTCATTGCCTGCCTCCGTTCCTCCATCGCCCAAGACCAATTCGCCGGCGGCCGTAACCTAGCCGCGAGGAGCGGCACCCCGCCCTCAGGGCTGCTCCGCGGCGCCGCCCAGGGCCGAATGACCCCACCCTCCGAGCGACGTCTGCCCCCTCCGGACTACGCCGCCGGGTCCAGCACCCTCCCCATGAAGAGCACGGCACCCGTGGCCCGGTCGTAGAGCCAGAAGAGGAACGGCCGGTCCACGGTGAGCTCCACCTGGTCCCGGGGCGCGGCGCCCCGGGCCATGATCACCGCGGTGGCCGCCGCCGCCTCCGTCCCGGCCTCGTTCACCGACACGAACACCTCGTGGATGACGTCGGAGATGAAGAGCGTCCCGGCGGTGATCCCCGAGAAGTCGGCCCGGCCGGCGTCGAAGGCGTCGGTCATCCCCAGGGCGCGCAGCGTGTCGGGGAGGCTCGCCTGGGTGCGGAACTCGAAGCGGGGCAAGGCCAGTTGGATCTCGGCGTCCGCCAGGGCACCAAGGGCTTCTCCGAACAGGGTTCCGGAAGCGCCGGCCACTTCGTCGAAGCGGCCCGGGTCGGGCACCACGAAAAGCATGGCCACCTCGCCGCCCACATAGGCCAGGTCCACCGCCTGCCAACCCTCGCCGGCGGCGTAACCGGCGGGGAGTTGCAGGTGCATGAGCGGCACGGTCACCTGGGAGCCGTCGCGGCGGGTGAAAGGCCCGTCGGCGGTGGCCTCGCTGGGGAAGGGCAGCGCCCAGTCGGCATCCAGGTACACGGTGTTGGTGAGCACCAGCAACGTCTCCGGGGTGAGCGCCCCCTGCGGGATCAGTTCGGGGATGCGATCGTTGGTCTCCCCGGCCACCCAGGCGTTGATGGTGGCCCGGGCCGCCTCCGCCGCGGCGGCGAAGTCCACCACCCGCATCCCGGCCCCGTAAGCCGCGGCAAGGGTGTCCAGGAACGCTGCCTCTACCTCCAGCCCGGCCTGGCCCCAAAGGGCGTTGGAGACCGCTATCTCGATGCGCTGCTCCCGGCCCCCGTCCCCGCTGAGGGTCTGGTTGCGGGCCTCCAGCGCCTGGTCCAGGGAGTTGAAGGCGGCGTGGAGCGCTTCGTCGGGCAGGCCGTAACGCAGCACTTCGGCCATCTGAGAGGCGGTCTCCCCCCGGGCCCCGGCGTAGGCCATGGCCAGGGCGAGACGGAGGCTCAGCGGCGACACCGCCGCGTTCCCCTCGCCCTGAGCGGCGAGGGCCGCCAGCACTTCCGCTCCGAACCCGGCGTCACCGGCCGCAACGACTGCCACGTCGTCGGTCGACGACGAAGCGGCGCTCCGCGCCAGGCCCGAAGCCAGGACCGCCTCCACCGTCGGGGAGGCGGTGGTGGAGGACGGGGAGGCGGCTTCGGTCGTCGTCGGGGCGGCGGGGGTGGAGCCGTCGCCAGCCGGGCCTCCGTCGCCGCAGGCCGACGCTACCAGGGCGGTCACCAGGCTCAGCAACAGGGCCTTGCGCATCACGTCACCTCCGCGGCGGGGAGCGGTCCCGGGTGGAACCGCCGCCCGCACCTCTAGATCAGCCGGCCGGGTTCAGCACCCGGCCCAGGAACAGCACTTCACCGGTCGCCCGGTCGTACAGGGAGAACAGGAACGGCCGGTCGACGGCCAACTCGACGACCTCGACCGGGGCCGAGGTCGGGTCCATGATCACCGCGGTGGCGGCGGCGGCCTCCGTGCCTTCCTCGTCCACCTTGATGAAGGCTTCGTGGATGACATCGGAGATGAAGAGCCGGTCTTCGGTGGTCATCCCCGAGAAGTCGGCGGAATCGGGGTCGAAGGCCGTGGGCATGCCCAGGCCGGCGAGCAGGTCGGCCACGCTCGCCTTGAAACGGAACTCGAACTTGGGGAGGGCGAGGCGCACCTCGACCCCCTCCAGGCCGGCCACCACCTCGTCGAGCAGGCCCCCGCCCACCAGGCCTTCGATCTCGGTGAAGCGCCCGGTGTCGGGCACCAGGAAGACCATGGCCAGTTCCTCGCCCACGTAGGGCAGTTCCACCGCCTGCCAGCCGTCGCCGGCGGCGTAGAAGAAGAAGGACTCCTGGTGCATGGTGGCCACGCTCACCTCGGATCCGTCGAGCAGGAAGAAGGGGGCGTCGAAGGTGGCGTCCTTCCCGAAGATCGAGGACCAGGTGGCATCGAGGTACACGGCGTTGGTCAGCACCAGGCGGGTCATCTCGCTGAGCACGCCCTCGGGGATGAGGTCGGTGATGCGGTCGTTGGTCTCCCCGGCCACCCAGTCGTTGATTGCCCGGCGGGCCGCCTCGGTGGCGGCGACGAAGTCGACCACTCGCATCCCCGCCCCGTAGTTGGCGGCCAGGGTGTCGAGGAACTCCGGGGTGAAGGTGAACCCCTGCTGGCCCCAGAGCGAGTTGGCGATGGACAGGCGCACCTTGCGCTCCACCCCGTCGTCCAGGGTGGGCTCTACGCGGTTGCGCGAGGCCAGTTCCTGGTCGAGGGCGTTGAAGGCGGCGTGCAGGGCCTCCCCCTGCAGGTCGAAGCGGAGCACCTCGGCCATCTCGGCGGCGGTCTGCCCTTTGGCCCCGGCGTAGGTCATGGCCAGGGCCAGGCGGATGCTCGCCGGGGAGTAGACCAGGTTGCCCTCTTCCTGCGCCGCCAGCATGGCGTAGGCGGCGACGGCGAAGGCGTTGTTGCCCGCGGCCACCGCGGCCACATCGGCGGCAGGGGCTTCGGGGCCGCGGCGCTCCAGATCGGAGGCGATGAGCCCCCCGGAGACGGCTCCGCCGTCGCCACAGGCGGGGGCGAGCAGAGCCAGCAGGGCCGCTACCGCGGCAGCCGTGATCCGGGCGCGCATGGTTGTCCCTTTCTTACTGCTGCCGGTTGGACGCCGTCATCCGGGCCGCCGGTTCCCTCCGGGGCCCACCATGGCGGCGAACCCCGGACCGGAGGGGCGCTCCAACTGGTCGAGGGTGCAGGCGGCGGCGTCCTTGTCGGGGCGCCAGCGCTCGAACCGGGTGGCGTGGCGGAAGCGCCCCCCGGTCAGTTGGTCGTACGACACCTCGGCCACCACCCCCGGGTCCACCGGCACCCAGGAGAGGTCCTTGCCCGCCGACCAGCGGCTCTCGGCCCCGGGGCGGCGCACCTCGCCCCCGGCCCCGAACGGGTCGGCGGAGCGGATACGGGCGAACTGCTCGAGCAGGGCGGCCCGATCCTGCTTCGGGAAGCCCGAGCAGTGGCCGATGAAATGCAGGCGACCTTCCCCGTCGTGGAGGCCGAGGAGGATGGAGCCGAGGCCGGAGCCGTCGTCGAGCCCCCGGTAGCCGCCCACCACGCAGTCCACGGTGCGGCGGTGCTTCACCTTGACCATGTCCCTTTTGCCCTCCTGGTAGGCCCCGGCGCGGCGCTTGGCCACGATGCCGTCGCAACCGGCGGCCTCGAACTCGTCGAACCAGCGCCCGGCCACCGCGCGGTCGGTGGTAGAGGGGGTGAGCGTCCAGGGGGCGGGCAGCCCGGCGACCAGGGCCTCCACGCGCCGCCGCCGCTCGTCGAAGGGAGCGGGGCGCAGGTCCTCCCCCCACTCGGCCGGCAGGTCGAAGGCGACCAGCGTCGCCGGGGTCTCCCCAGCGAGGCGGGCCACCCGGGACGCCGCCGGGTGGAGGCGGTTCTGCAGGGCGTCGAAGTCGAGGCGATCGCCCCGCACCACCACCACCTCGCCGTCCACCACGGTGCCGGGGGGCAGGGCGCGCAGCGGGGCCTCGAGTTCGGGGAAGTAGCGGAGCAGAGGCCGGTGGTTGCGGCTGTCGAGACGGACCTCGCCGCTCCAGGCCACCGCCCGGAACCCGTCCCACTTGGGCTCGTAGGCCCACTCGCCCGTGGGAAGGCCCTCCTGCACCCGGGCTTCCATGGGGGTGAGAGGCGGCGGGAAAGGCCAGGAGGGCATGGGCCGAGGTTAGAGGCCGGGGCCGCCCTGAGCGGGACCGGGGCGGCGCGCCGATCCTCCTCCACCCCGTTAGCCTCCGGGGCCGTGAGCGAGTGCAGATGATCGGCGTCTTCGACTCCGGGGTGGGCGGCCTGTCGGTGCTGCGCGAGGTGCGCCGCCTCCTGCCGGCGGCCGACCTGCTGTACCTGGCCGACCAGGCCCGGGCGCCTTACGGCGAGCGCTCCCTGCAGGAGGTCCAGGACTACGCCGCGGCCATCGCCGGGTACCTCATCTCCCGGGGCGCGGCGCCGGTAGTGGTCGCCTGCAACACCGCCTCGGCGGCCGCCCTGCGCCAGTTGCGGGACCACCGGCCGGAGGTGCCGTTCGTGGGCATGGAACCGGCGGTGAAGCCGGCGGCCACCCTCACCTCCACCGGCAAGGTGGGCGTCCTGGCCACCCAGGCCACCTTCCAGGGGGAGTTGTTCGCCGACCTGGTGGCCCGCTACGGCAACGGCGTCGAGGTGCTCACCCGGGCCTGCCCCGGCCTGGCCGCCCTCGTGGAAGAGGTGCCGCCCAACGACCCGGGGGCCGCCGACCTCCTCGCCGGCCACGCCCTCTCCCTGGTGGCCGAGGGCGCCGACGTGCTGGTCCTCGGCTGCACCCACTACTCCTTCCTGCAGGAGGCCCTGGCAGACCGACTGGGGCCCGAGGTGGTCATCGTGAATCCGGCTGAGGCCGTGGCCCGGCAGGTGGCCCGGGTCGCCGCCGAGGCCGGCACCGACACCGGCGCCGGCACCACCACCTACCTCACCACCGGCGACCCGGCCCGCTTCGCCGCCCAGGTGGCCCTGCTGCTCGGGGAGCACGTGGAGACGGAGCGGGTGGTCGTCTGCTAGTTCGGTTCCCGGTGCATCGGGAGCTTCTTGAGGGCAGAGCACCCCAGGGGACTGTTCCCTCCCCCATGGCAATGGGGGACGGCAAGGGTGAGGGCAAGGGTGGGGGCAGCATGTGGCGAGGCCTTGGTGGGAGGCTGCCCCCTCTGCCCTTCGGGCATCTCCCCCGCTGGGGCGGGGGAGAAGTCGATCCGAGCAAGGGTGATATTTGTAGGCAGCACCCCAGGGTGCAGTCATGACACCGGCACCGTCCGCTCTTCGTTCCTCCCCCTCAGGGGGAGGTCGCGACGAGTCCTCGAGGAGCCGGAGGGGGTCCGTCTCCAAGACCGGACGGGTTCGGGCTGGGTGAAGGACCCCCCTCGCCTCGCAGACTCGGCACTCCCCCCTGAAGACTCGCGGCGCAATACGGGCGTCTGTCCACGGCCACCGGACGGTCAGAGAGGCCTGATCGCCGGTAGGAGAGGTGCACCGG
>JBDROA010000121.1:0-4537 GCA_043810615.1 Actinomycetota bacterium
AACCCGAAGCGACCGTGGCGGTGAGGCTTCTCGAACCCATGCCACACCGTAACCCCCACATGAGACACGAAACCCCGGGGCCACCGCATGAGGTAGCGCCACCCCAGGGTGGCGCCTGCTAATGTCATCATATGGTGGTGAGGGCTGCTGCGATCTACGCCCGTATCTCCTCGGACCCGGCCGGGACTCGTCTGGGGGTGGAACGTCAGATCGGCGACTGTGAGGCTTTGGCGGTCCGCAAGGGCTGGCCGGTGGTGGGCCGTTACGTGGACAACGACACTTCGGCCTGGTCCGGCCGCCTGCGCCTGGAGTATCGGCGTCTGTTGGAGGACATCAAGGATCGGGCGGTGGATGGGGTGCTGGTGTGGCAGTTGGACCGGTTGCACCGTCATCCTCGAGAGTTGGAAGAGTCCTTCGACGTGGTGGCGGCGGCGGGGATCGCCGAGAATCTGGCGACGGTGACGGGGGAGTATGACCTTTCGACTGGGGAGGGGCGGCTGATGGCCCGTATCGTGGGGGCAGTGGCACGCAAGGAATCCGACGACAAGAGCCTGCGCCTGCGGCGCAAGCACGCCGAGTTGGCGGCTCGGGGTCGTCTGGCGGGGGGTGGTCCTCGCCCCTTCGGCTTCGAAGACGACCGGCTCACCCCACGCCCGGGGGAGGCGGCGGTAGTTCGGGAGATCGCCGCCCGGGTGCTGGCCGGGGATTCCCTGCGCTCCGTCTGTGTGGACCTCGGCTCTCGGGGAGTGCGCACCACAAAGGGCAACGACTGGGAGCCGTCGGGGCTCAAGCGTCTGCTCATGTCTGCCCGTATCTCGGGACGCCGGGAGTACGGGGGCGAGATGTTCCCCGCCGTGTGGCCGGCGATCATCCCTCCGGAGCAGTCCGACCGGCTGCGTTGTCTGCTCGGCTCCCGCACTCTCTCTAGCGGCCGTGCGCCCCGCCGGTATCTGCTCACCGGGGGCCTGTTGCGCTGCGGCCGGTGCGGGGTGCCGATGGTGGCCCGGCCGACCGCCCAGCGGGTACGCCGCTACGTCTGTGCCAAAGGCCCCGGCCTGGGCGGCTGCGGCCGGATCGCCGCTAACGCCGAACCGGTAGAGCACCTGGTCGCTGAGGCGGTGCTGTTGCGCCTGGACACCCCCGAGATGGCGGCGGCGCTGGCCGAGTCGCACGCCCAGCAGGCCGAGCTGGCTGACTTGCACGACCGGGTCGCCCAGGATCAGACCATGTTGGAGGAACTGGCCGCCGACTACGCCAACCGCAAGATCACCCATCGGGAATGGCTCGCCGCCCGAGACCCCATACAAACCCGCATCGACCAGAACCGCAGCCGCCTCTCCCGCCTGTCCCCAACCACCGCCGTGGACGAGTACGCCGGCCGCTCCGACCTGCTGCGCACGGCCTGGCAGGGCTTGCCCCTCTCCCGCCAGCAGGCCGTCGTGAGAGTGATCTTGGATCATGTGGTGGTCCACCCTGCTAAGCCGGGCCGAGGGTTCAACCCCGACCGGTTCACCCCCGTGTGGCGTCTGTAGGGGCGGGGGCCGGGCGTCGCCCCTCCCGCAGGAGGGTCCCCGCCCGTCCCGCCGCCTCCCCATCCGACACCCCAACCGGCAGACCCCGCGCCCGGCAGGAGGTTTCCACCCAGCGGCGCACCATCCCGGGGGACGGGTTCACCGCCATTGCAGCCATACCGCCTGCGGCGCCCGCCACCCCGGCTCGTTCACCGACCGCCACAACACGTCAGGCAGCCCCCCCATCCTTTGGACCGACTCGCCGATCACCCCGGCTTCCGTAGGGCCGGTGATGGGCTCGGCCCGAGGCTGGAACCCCTGAGCGACGTCGTAGCGGTTTAGACCCCCCGACGAGAAGCCCTTCCCCAGATACTTGGACAAGTACCGGGCCGCCACCCGGGCCTCCTCCCGAGCACCCGAGCCGACCGGCAGATCACCAATCAGCGTGATGTGCACGAACCCCCGGGCCCACGCCTCAGCGATCAGACCCCGAGGGACGTAGCGACCCAAGGCCACATGGAAGTGGAAGCCGTGCCCCGAAGGGTGCAGTTCGGGCACCCACAGATACGGGAACGGCTCACCCCCCAAGCCACTACGCAGCCTGCGAAAGAACCTGCGCACATCCGCCCGGGCCTGCAGCGGCTCATGACACGCCTCACCCGCATAAGTGAGCGTCCCGAACCGGTTCGGCCGGTTAGCGGCGCAGTACCGGCGCACCTTCCCCCGGGCACGCCGACACGCCTCCGACACTGACCGATCCGAATCCCACCCCCAGCCTTCCCCACCCCAACCGGGCCGGTCCAGGCCCCGGAACACCCCGCCAGCCTCACCCGCCTCCGGATACAGAACCAGCCCCCACCCGGAACAAACCTGTGCCATGGCACCGACCTACGCAAGCGACACCTCGCCATTGCGGACCCGGCGCCTTCATCCGGCTTGAAGTTATGTGCGTATCCCGACGGTCACCGGCGGACCCGCTGTCCTCGCCTGCGTCGGGGGGCCGTAGGCCGCCCTTGCCCTGATGTACAACGGGAAAGGTCCACCACCAACCTACCACCCCCCTCTGACAAGTCCCGTTGTATCTTCGAGTGTAGGGCGGGGCGGCCGGGCGGACGAGGAGGAGGACGGGACCGGCCGCCCCGGCGGCCACCCCTCCGGGCACTCAGAGGCGGTCGTGCACCGGGTAGTCGAGCAGGGCGAAGTCGGCGGCGTAACGGGTCTTGACCAGGCCGAGCAGGTCGGTGTCGTACCAGTCCGCCAGGCGGACCGGGGCCCCGGTCACGTTGTACGCCTTGATGGCCGGCGGCAGGCGGGTGTGGCGGCAGACCTCCTCCCAATCGGCCTGGAAGGTCTCGAGGCGGCCGACGAAGTCCACCAGGGGCTGCCCGTCGCTATAGAGGAAGCTGGTCTGGCTGCGGAAGTGCTTTTCTGCCCTCTTGTCGGGCACCGCCGCCACCGCTCGGACGAAGGCGGGGAAGTCCATCTGCAGGGAGAAGGCCCGGCCGTACACCCAGAAGAGGGGGGAGATCCTCTTGCCCTGGCGTCGCGGGCGCTCGATCTTGTGGCGATAGCAGGAGACCAGGCGGGCGTAGGGGTCCCGGACGAAGCCGAAGGAGAAGCGGGCGGGCTGCAGGGCGGGCAGGTCCTTCGGCCGCACGAAGCGCATGTGGCGCCACAGGGTCTTCTTGGGGAGTTCGGCACCGGCCCGCTCGCGGAGTCCCCGCAGAACCGTCATGCGGATGGTGCCCGAGCCCGCCTTCGGCACCTGGACCGCCCGCACCTCGAGCTCGGGGACCTCGAGGACCTCGAGGCGCTGCAGCCGGGGCCACTTGAGGGCGGCTCGCCAGAACGTAGAGGAGACGGTCATGGAATAGGGCAGATGGTAGGCGCGCTTTCGGCCGGGTCCTCCCCTCCGGCGGGGGAGGAAGGGGACTGAGGGGAGGGAAGCGGGGCAGCCTGGCCGCGGGGGAGGCGAGACGCGTGCTGCCCCCTCCGCGTCCTCTCGGTGCGCCTCCCCCGCCGCCGCGGGGGAGGCAAGACGGGCCCAGCGCAGTTCCCGACGCACCCAGGGCGGAGCCAGGGTTACGGTCAGCACGATGATCCCTCCGACCGCCAGGGCGGCGAGGCTCGAAAGCTCCCCTGGATGGGGAAGCGGCCCATGACCCAGTCGGCCGCAGCCCAGGCGGTCAGGCCGGCCGCCGCCGCCAGGGGCAGGTTGCGCAACGTGGTCACCGCCACCGGCCGGGCGAGCTCCCACCCGGTGCGCCGTTACCAGATGACGGCCATGGCCGCGGTGTAGAGGGTGATGGCGATGCCGGAGGCCAGGGCCAGGCCGTCCACTCCCATGGCCCCCCCGGGGCTACTCCCGCCGCGGGCGCCAATCGCATCGAGGCGGTCTTGAAGGACATGGGCCAGCCGGCGCTGTAGGGGCAGCACGGCCAAGTTGACTCCGGTGGGCGGGAGGGTTGTACTTAGAGCGCGCGCAGATAGGTGATCCACCGGGTCGTGCTGTCGGCTGGGAATGATCCCGGTTGATGGCAACAACAGCGACCCGGTGGAGGTGCCCATCATGCTCGCCCTACATCCGCGTGTGGTTGATGTGATGTGGGAGGTGGTGGCGCCGCTGCTTCCTTCCCGACCGCCGACGCGGCATCCATTGGGGTGTCACCGGCGGCGGATCCCGGATCGGCTCTGTTTCGAGGGGATCCTGTTCCGGCTGGTGACCGGATGCTCGTGGGATGTTGCGGGCCGGATCGGAAGAGGAAGCGAAACGACGCTGCGGTCACGACGTGACGAGTGGGTCGCGGCGGGGGTGTTCGACCGCATGGCGGCCGAAGCGATCGGCGCCTACGACCGGAGGATCGGGCGTGGGACATCAGGGCTGCCTCGTCCCGCTCGAACGCCTCGGGGTTGGTCTCCCAGGCTCGTGCCAGCATCCGCACCCGGGGCTCTGACAACCCACCCCGGGAGAAGACCTCCCTGGTCCGGGGCATGTGGGGCAACGCTCGGGCCACCCCCACCCGGGA
>JBDROA010000122.1:0-3217 GCA_043810615.1 Actinomycetota bacterium
CGGATAGGCGGTCGCGCCCTCGGCCGCCGGCAAGGATGTCGTCGCCGGAGCCCCCCTGGAGATGGTCGTGCCCGCCGCCGCCGTTGAGGGTGTCGGCGCCGTCATCTCCTTCGAGTCGATCGTCGCCGTCCTCTCCGAACAGGGCATCGTTCCCGCCGCCGCCGCGTAGAGTGTCGTTGCCCGGCCCGCCGCGCAGGACGTCGGTGCCCCCTTCCCCGTAGATGAGGTCGTCGCCTTCGCCGCCGGCGACCTCGTCGTCGCCGGCGCCGGCGCAGATGAGGTCGTTGCCACCGGCGCCGTCGATGAGGTCGCGTCCGCCGAGGGCGACGATGACATCGTCGCCGGAGGTGCCCACGATGATGTCTACCGCGGCGGTGCCCAGGTGGGTGGGGGCTTCCCCGGCGCAGCTGAAGGGGCCGGCCCCGGTCAGCGACTGCACCCAGGGGGCCAGGGCCGACACCCGGGTGTACAGGGCGGGGAGGCCGGGGAGGGCGCAGCCGACACCCCAGCCGGCGATCCCCACCTGGGTGGGCCCGCCGGGGCCTTCGACGAAGAGGGGCGCCCCCCGGTCGCCGCTGCAGGCGCCCGCTCCGCCGGCCGGGTCGCCGGCGCACACCATGGACCCGGCGGTGAACCCCGCACCGTGGACCCGGGTGCACTCGGCGTCCGAGAGCAGCGACACTGAAGCCTGCTGCAGGGTGCGGGGCAACCGGTCGGCCTCGAGGGTGTCTCCCCATCCGACCACCACGGCCGGCCCGGGGGGCAGATCGGCCGCCGGCAGGGTCAGGGAGCGTACCGCGACCGGGCCGGCCAACTCGACGAGAGCGGCGTCGTAGAGATCGGCCCCGGCGTGGCGGGGGTGGATGTGGAAGGCGACGGCGGGCACCCGCCGGCCCGACCCCGAGGTGAGGTCGTGGCGGCCGACCACCACGTCGACGTCGGCCGGGCGACGGTCATCCAGGCAACGGGCCGCGGTGAGGACCCAGCGGTCCCCCACCACGGCGCCGTCGCAGAACCGGCCGCGCCAGGCGTCGGCGAGGTGGCGATCCACCAACGCGGCGGCGAAGGGGTATCTGCCCGGCGGATCGACCTCGGTGGCCCCGACGAGGCGCGGCGCGGGGTCGCTTCCGGCCGCGGGGCCGGCGCCGGCGAGGGCGAGGACGAAGGCCAGGGGGACGACGAAGGGCAGGCGTGAAGTGGACATGGTCTCCGGGATCGGGGCAGTCGGCAGTATCCGGCAGCGAAACCCCCGAGGACAGGGCTTGACAGGGAGGCCTCGCGGCGTTCCACAGGCAACCGGAGACGGTGGCGGCGGGCGCTTGAGAAGCGGCGGTCCGCGGCCGATGTGTGGGCATGGCGGCGTTTCGAGCCTGGGGCAGGTACGTGCTCGGGGCGGTGGCGGCGGTGGCCATCGGATGGGTGGCCTTCGGCGCCGACCGCCCTGTGCCCGCCCTCGACCTCTTCGACCTGGGAATGCACGAAGTGGGCCATCTGCTCACCGCCTTCATGCCCCGCATGGTGATGTTCCTGGCGGGCTCGGTGCTCCAGGTGGCCGTGCCCCTGGCCCTCGGCGCCTACTTCCTGTTTCGCCGCAGCGAGTGGGCCTCGGCCGGGTTCTGCGCGGCCTGGGCGGGCACCTCGGCCCGGGACGTGGCGGTGTACGTGGCCGATGCTCCGGTCGAGGCTCTCCCCTTGATCGGTGGGGGCACGCACGACTGGGCCTACCTGCTCGGGCCGCAAGGCTTCGACTGTATCGATCGGGCCGGGGCGATCGCCGGGTTCGTCGAGGTGGCAGGCCTGCTCATGGTGATCGGCGGCGCGGGGGTCTGTCTGTGGCCGGTGGCCTCGCGCCTCTGGGCGCCCCAACTTGGCCGGCAGACCGGGGCGCCGGCCTCCCGGGCGGCGGTGCCGGCCGGCGAGCCTGCCGGGGACCCATGGCTGGCGGCGGCGGCGCTGCCCGAAGCCCCGGCGGAGCGGGGGGCAAGTTGGGCGAGCACTTCGGCGGGACGCGGGGAAGACCGGGGTTCGGCTCAGTAGCGAACCGGGCCTCCGTCCGAACGAGCCCGGGACAATGAGGGGCCGAGCGGAGAGGCCACTGACCAGACGGAACGCGTCCCGGTATCCCACCCCCGCGCGAGGTTTTCCGCAGGCCAACGCGCTTTCGATGCCGGGTGGGCCCGCGCGGGCCGTGAGCCTTCTTCCCTACCCGCGCGGACCTCAAGAGCATCCGCCAAGGGGGTCGCCCCGGGATCACGATCCGGCTCACGGTCGAGCCGAATCGTGATGATCCCCCGACCTGCTGAGGCACGCTCTACGGGTTCAGTCGCCCCGGCGGGACCGGGTGCCGCCGATGAGGATCACCACGCCGAGGGCGATCACGAACACCGGCCACAGGCGCCACACCCGGACGTCCCACACGTCGAGGGCCCGCAGCAGGTAGGCCAGGCCGACGAGCATGAACAGGATGCCGGACACGAAGGTGCCGGGGTGCTCTTTCATCGCCGCACCTCCACCTTGCCCAGGGCCACCTCGAGGTCGAGGGTCAAGGAGCGCTCTCCCGGGGAGGCCTCGTCGCCGCATTCCATGTCCCGGCTGCTGCCGGCGCACTCGAGACCCGGGTCGACGCCGTCGGCGCTGGTGCCCAGCACGTGGACCTCGCCCAGGCCGGCGCGGGCGGTGATCACCAGGGGTACGTCGTCGGGCACGATCACCACCAGTTCCCCCATGACCACGCTGGCGGCGATCTCCTTCCCGGGCAGGTCCCGGGCCTGCGTCAGGTCGAGGGTCATCTTCCCGATCCCCCAGCGATACTCCCCGGCGACGCTGGTGGACGGGATGTGGGTCTCGTCGCCGAGGCCGTTGGCCAGGGGGACGTCGAACAGCATTTCGACGGCGCCGGCGAGGAGGACGAGCACGGTCAGCGCCACACCGACGGCCACCAGTCCGCCGTGTCTGCCGCTGCGGGCGCCCAGCGTGAGGGCCAGGCCCACCAGGATGAGCACCGAGGGGAGCAGTAGGCGCCAGGGGACGTCGGCGAGGTCGAGGGCCTCGAAGAGCCAGCCGACGCCGATGAGCACGAGCACGGCGCCCAGGACGATGTGGCCGAGGCTCGGCCCGTGGGGCCGCACCGTCGCCGGGGTGGGGGGCGCCGGCGGTGCCGGCAGGACCGCGTTCGGCTGCACCGGCACCTCCTGGGTGGGCTCCTCGGAGGTGGGGT
>JBDROA010000123.1:0-21222 GCA_043810615.1 Actinomycetota bacterium
CTCCCGCCCGGCGGACGGCGCCGCTCCCCCATCGCCGGCCCGGATCGGGGAGAATGGGCCCGGCATGACCGCCAGGCTCGTCCTGCCCACCCGCCGCGAGGTCGTGGCCCGCGCCCACGCCGCCGGGCTCCGGGTCGCCGCCGTGCTTCCCTACCACTATCCCCGCCCGCTGCTGCGGGCCCACGGCTTCCACCCCATCGAGCTGTGGGGCCCGCCCGGGGTGCCCCGCGACGAAGGCAGCCGCCACTTCCAGGCGTACACCTGCGACATCGTGGTCCGCGCCACCTCCTTCCTGCTGCGGGGCGGCCTCGCCGCCGTGGACGCCATCGTCATCCCGCACACCTGCGATGCCCTCCAGGGCATGGGGTCGGTGCTCGGCGACTTCGTACGGCCCACCCCGCCGGTCCTCACTCTCTACCTGCCCCGCGACCGTCGGCCGGCAGACCGGGAATTCCTGGTGGCCGAACTGCGCCGGCTGGGCGAGTCGCTAGCGGGGATCTCGGGGATCGTCCCCGATGAAGCCGCCTGGGAAAAGGCCTTCGCCGCCGAAGACGCCGCCGACCGGGCGCTGGCCTCCCTCTACGCCCGCCGGGACGGCCTGGCCGTTACCGACCGCGAGTTCTACACGGTGGTGCGCTCCCGGGAGTTCCTCGCCGCCGAGGACTTCGTGGCGCTCGCCGACGATCTCCCCGGCGGGGATCCTCCGGGGGGCGTGCCGGTGATGCTGTCGGGAATCGTGCCGGAGCCGCTCGAACTCTTCGACCACCTCGCCGTCATGGGAGCCCGGGTGGTGGCCGACGATCTGGCGAGTGGTACCCGGCGCCTCTACCCGGTCGAGGACGGGGGCGACCCTCACGAGCGCCTCGCCGCCCGCCTGCTCTCGGGTCCGCCCGACCCTACCCGAGGCGATCCCATCGCCGCTCGGGCGCGGTGGCTGCAGGAGCAGATGGAGGCGAGTGGGGCCCGGGGCCTCGTGGTCTACGACCCCAAGTTCTGCGAGCCGGAACTGTTCGACGTGCCCCTGCTCCGCCGCCACCTGGGGGCGGCGGGCTACCCGCTGCTGCACGTCGAGGTGGAGTTGACAGGCGGCCTCAACCAGCAGACCCTGACTCGCCTGGAGGCCTTCGTGGAGACGCTGCAGTGAGCCGCCTGGGCCACCTGGTCCACTACCGCCTGGCGGGCCGGGCCGGCCTGCGCCTGCAGCGGCGGCGCGACGAGCGGCGGATGGCCCGGCGCCCGGCCGACCCCGATCGCCCCCTGCAGCCGCCGCTGCGCAGCGTCTTCCGCATGCGCGAGATGATGTCCCGCCACTACCTAGAGGGGCGCTACGTGGAGGGAGTGCGCCCCGTGGCCTGGGTAACCAGCGGCGCCCCCACCGAGGTCCTCACCTCGCTCGGCTTCTTCGTGATCTACCCCGAGAACCACGCCGCCCTGTGCGGGGCCCGCCGCCGGGCGCAGCGGCTGTGCGAGGCCGCCGAGGATGCCGGCTACTCCCGGGACATCTGCTCGTACGCCCGCACCGACATCGGAGCCCTGCTCTCGGGCCAGACCCCGGTCGGCCGGCTGCCGCGCCCCGACCTGCTCCTCTGCTGCACCAACATCTGCCAGACGGTGCTCTACTGGTACCGGGTGCTGGCCGACCACTTCGGCTGCCCTCTGGTGCTGGTGGACACCCCCTTCCAGTACCAGGAAGAGGCGCAGCCCCACCAGGTGGCCTACGTCCGGCGCCAGTTGGAGGAGATCGTGCCGGTGGCGGAGCGAGTCGCCGGCCGGGCCTTCTCGGAGCAGCGCTTCGCCGACGTGATCGCCCGGGCCAAGGAGGCCAGCGAGACCTGGCTGGAGATCCTCGAGCGCGCCCGGCACCGCCCCTCTCCGCTCACCGCCTTCGACGCGTTCACCCACCTCGGCCCCATCGTGAACCTGCGGGGCGAGGAAGCCACCACCGCCTACTACCGGGCGATGCTCGCCGAGGTCGACCGGCGCATCGCCGCCGGAGTGGGGGCGGTGAAGGAGGAGCGCCATCGGGTGCTGTGGGACAACCTGCCCATCTGGTACCGCATCGGTCCCCTGTCGCAGTGGCTGGCCGCCCGCGGGGTCAACGTGGTCGGTTCCACCTACGCCCACGCGTGGGGGGAGTTGGCCCCGCTGATGGACCCGGCCCACCCCTTCGCCTCCATGGCCCGGGTCTACCTGCATCCCATCTTGAACCGCTCGGCCGGCCAGAAGCTCGAAGCGATGCGACGCATGGTCCGGGACTACTCCGCCGACGGGGTCATCCTCCACTCCGACCGCTCCTGCAAGCCCTATTCGCTCGGGCAGATCGACCAGCGCGACCGCCTGGTCAACCAGGTGGGGGTGCCCGCCCTGCTGCTCGACGCCGACCACAACGACCCCCGGGCCTTCGCCGAGGAGCAGGCGACCGGCCGGCTCGAGGCCTTCGTGGAGATGATGGGCGGATGAGGGCGCCGGCCGCCTTCGGAGTGGACGCCGGATCCACCACCTGCAAAGTGGTGGCCGTGGACGCCGGCGGCGAACTGGTCGCGTCCCGGCTCGAGGCAACCCGGCCCCGCCTGGAAGAGCAGGCCGCCGCCCTGGTCGGCGCGCTCTGCGCCGATCTGGGGCTCGACGGCCCACCGCCGGTGGCGGCCACCGGCTACGGGCGGCAACTGGTCCGGGAGGCCTCCCGCCGCGTGACCGAGATCACCTGCCACGCTCGCGGCGCCTTCCGGGCGCTGGGGCACGGCGGCACCCTGGTGGACATCGGGGGGCAGGACGCCAAGGCCATCCGCATCGGCCCCGACGGGCGCCCACTGGACTTCGCCATGAACGACAAATGCGCCGCCGGCACCGGCCGCTTCCTGGAGCACACCGCCGCCCGCCTCGGCGTCGCGGTCGCCGACCTGGGGGCCCGGGCATTGGCGGCTACCGGAGAAGAGCGCATCTCCTCGACGTGCACCGTGTTCGCCGAGTCGGAGATCGTCTCGCTCATCGGCCGGGGTGCCGACCTCGACGCCATCATCCGGGGCCTGCACCGCTCCCTCATAGGGCGCATCGTGGCCATGGCCCGCACCGTCGGCCTGGCCCCGCCGCTCATCCTGTCGGGCGGGGTGGCACTCAACCCGGGGGTACGGGTGATGATGGAGGAGGCCACCGGCATGCCGGTGCTCCTGCCTCCCCACCCCCAACTGATGGGGGCCTACGGGGCGGCGCTGCTGGCCCTGCGGGGGTGAGGGCCCCCAACCCCGACCCCACCCCGGAGGCGAGTCGGCTGTCGGCCGATCCCCTGGTGGCGGCGGACTGCCGGCCCGCGAGCCGCACCCCGCCCAGCAGGCTCAGTCCTGGTGGAACACTTCTTCCATGGAGGCCCACCACTCCCCCGGCCGGCGCCCGTCGACCGGCACCTGCATCTGCTGCATGATGCCGTACCACTCCTGCATACGCGGGGCCGCGTCCAGTCGCCGCATACGCTCGTCGTACTCCTCCTCGGGCCCGGTGTACTCGTAGTAGGCGAACATGGTGCCCTGGAAGTGGAAGATGGAGTAGTTGACGATGCCCGCGGCACGAATGGCCTCCTCGATCTCCGGCCAGATCCTGCGGTGGTATCGCGTGTACTCCTCGTAGGCCTCGGGTTTCAGGCCGAGGACCGCCCCGACTCGTCGCATTGCGCTCCCTCCTCGGTCATCACGACCCGACGTATCTCGCCCCGGCCCTCAGTCCCGCACTCGACCACATCCCCGGCTTCCCGGTACACCGGCGGGTCCATCCCCAGCCCGATCCCGGCCGGGGTGCCGGTGCTCCGGTCGCCCGGGCGTGACCGTGGTAACCGCGCCCACACAGATAACCTTGCCCGCTCGTCGTAGTCCTGCCCGAACCCCGAGACATCCCGCCTCACCCCGTCCTGCTGCGCACCCGGTTTCTCGCCACCGGGGGACCCGAACGGGCACAGCCTCTCACCCCCCGTGCCGCTCATACCAGCAACACTCCGCCGTCCAGGGGCACCGCCTGCCCGGTGATGAACCCGGCCTCGTCACTGCACAGGTACAGGGCCAGGTGGGCGACTTCCTCCGGCCGGGCCATACGGCCCATAGGTTGATAGCGCGCCAGGGCCTCCATCATCTCGCTCTCGCGGCCCGGGTAGTTCGCATGCAGGAAGCCGTCCACCAGTGGGGTGTGCACCCGAGCCGGGCAGATGCAGTTGCAGCGCACGTTCTGGGCCAGGTAGTCGATCGCCACCGATTTGGTCATCGTCAGCACCGCACCCTTCGTCATCGAGTAGGCAAACCGGTCTGCCACCCCGATGAGCGAGGCGATCGACGCCAAGTTGAGGATGACCCCCCCGCCGGCCTCGATCAGCACGGGCAGCGCCGCCTTCGTGCACAGGTACACACCCTTGACGTTGACCCGGTACAGCCGATCGAAGTCCTCTTCGCTGGTGTCGGCAGCCCGGCCCACGTGGCCGATCCCGGCATTGTTCACCAGGATGCGCAGAGCGCCGAAGCGCCGCCCGACTGCGGCTAGGGCTGCGGCGACCTGCTCCCCATCGGTGACGTCGCAGGCCAGAGGCTCGACGTCGGCACCGTACCCGCGCGCTTCGATGGCTACCCGGCCGGCGGCGTCCACATCGAGGTCCAGCACCGCCACGCGAGCGCCCTGGCGGGCAAAGCCCAGCACGATGCTTCGACCGATCCCCGAGCCGCCGCCGGTGACCACCGCCACCTTGCCGTCCAGACGGAATGGGGGTCTATCGCTCATGCCTGAATCCTCCGAGCGATGACCAGGCCAGGGGGCGCCGCCCACCCCGGCACCGACCCGCCACCTCTCTGCCACCGGCTGGGCCCGGTCACCGGGCACCTCCGGGGGCCGCAGGAGGCTCCGGAGGCACACCCCTGCGGTCGGACGCCGCCGCGATGACCGCCTCCACGACGGAGAGCGTCACCCAGCCCTCCGGAGCCCCGGGAAGCGTGGTGCCCAGAATGTGCACGGGGTGCTGCTCGTCGCCCAGGGAATCCACGACCAGGGCCGCCCCGGTGAAGTCCTCACCGGCCGTCGGGGCGCTGATCGTGATCACCGTGGGACAAGAGGCGGACAGAGAGGCGAGAAGGCCCTGGCGCGAGTCCTCCACCACACAGACCTCACCGGCAGAGCGCCTGAGCTCCGCGAGGGCCAGCAGGTAGATGTCGGGGGCGGGCTTCTTGTGCTCGACGATGTCCCCGGCGAACACGCGTACTCCCTGGGCCAGATCCGTCGGAAAGACGTGCTCGACGATGGCCAGCACCGTCTCCTCACCGGCCGTGGAAGCGACGGCGATCTGCCATCCCGCAGCCCCTGCTTCTGCAGCCAGCCGGGCCACTCCCGGCCTGGCGGGAAGCCGCCCATCGACGACCAGTTCACGGAAGATCTCCGTCTTCCGCCGGTGCCAGGAAGCCACCAGCGCCCTCTGCTCTGCCGCAAGCTCGGGGAAGCCGTGCGCGGCCGCCCAATCACGGTCGGAGAAGAGCGATAGCAGCCGCTCCTTGCCACCGGCGATATGCAGCAAGCCGGCGTACTGCTCGAGGGACCACTGCCGGTCCAGGCCGAGTTCGCCGAAGAGCCGGTTGAAGGCGACCAGGTGCCCATCCCACTCCGTGTCGGCCAGGACGCCGTCGCAGTCGAAGATCAGCGCCCGGTTCAACCGGCCTTCCCCGCCGATCCGAAGGTAGAGATGTGCTCTCGGGCCACGGCCGCCACCGCCACTTCGACCTCCTCGAAGAACTGCGGCGGATCCCAGTGATCCTGCTCCTGCGCCCGTGTCAGATGGTGCCGGCCGGACTTCAGGTAGGCCTCCTTGATGGCGGTGGATACGTTGGTCTTGGCGCAG
Organism: Actinomycetota bacterium; assembly: GCA_043810615.1. GTDB lineage: Bacteria > Actinomycetota > Acidimicrobiia > Spongiisociales > UBA11373 > VGBK01. The sequence continues at coordinate 5,858 of JBDROA010000123.1, forward strand.
CCCCGGGCCACCAGATCGCGGAAGTCCTCCCCGGTCAGGCCGGTGCCGCCGTGGAGCACCTGCGGTATCCCGGTTGCCTCGACGAGAGCGGTGATGCGCTCCCGGCTCAGCCGAGGGGCTGCGAGGTAGCGCCCGTGTGCCGTCCCTATCGCCGGGGCGAACAGGTCCACCCCGGTCTCGGCGACGAACCGGGCCAACTGCTCAACGGGGTAGCGCACCCCTTCCTCGTCGGAGCCGACGCCGTCCTCGACCCCCGCGATCCCTTCGATCTCGCTCTCCACCGAAGCGCCGTGACGGCGAGCCTCGGCGACCACTTCCCGGGTCTGGGCCAGCGCCTCGTCGAACGAGAGCCCCGAAGCGTCGAACAGGAGGGAGTCGAACCCCGCCCGCAGCGCTTCGGTGATCACGGCGCGATCGGGACAATGGTCGAGATGAAGCGATGCCGGTACGCCCACTGCAGAGGCCCGGTCCAAGAAGAGAGCGCGGAGATAGGCAGCGCCGAGGACGCGCACCGTCTTCACCGATGCCTGGACGATCACCGGAGACCGCAGTTCCTCGGCGGCCCGCAGCACCCCGCGCAGGCTGAAGTCATCGAAGATGTTGAAAGCCGGCACCGAGTAGCGCTCGGCAAAGGCGGCACCGACCAGATCCAGCGTCGCCGCCATCGTCATGGTCGGCCGGTTGTCGCCAATCGGGCGGCCACATACTCCTCGAGGCCAGAGGCCGACTTCGAGAACTCCGCCACCGTATACAGGGTGGCCGGGTGCGAGTCGAACTGGTCCACCGACATCCCGTTCGGTTCGTAGGACTGCAGGCCGTAGGGGGTCTGCAGGATCCGGGCCATCGACGCGGCAGGGACGTCCTGATCGATGGCGTCGGCCCGGAAGTCCAGGGCATCACCCATTTGGAACATGGGCGTCAAGCCGTACGGGGGCAGCGTGTAGACGATGTTGCCGCCGGCCACCTCTTCGACATCCCAGAAGGCGGCGCGTCCCGCCACCACGGGGCCGGGCCGCACCGAGCAGAGGAGCAACTTGCTGGGAAACCCCCCGTCCGCCAGCAGCCGGTAGGCACGCTTGAACACGGCGAGGCCGAACCACTTCTTGTCGGCGGGAGAGAGGTCGACCCCGTAAGCCTCGGCCTGCTCGTCGAGCACCGGACGCTCGGTGAGGCGAGCCAGCATCAGGGTGATGACCGCCCGCCAGCGCTTGGTGTCCACGCCGTTCCTGGCCGCCAGGGCGAGGCCCTCCACCGCCACCTTCGCTACCGCCATCACCTGGGGGACGGTGAAGCACGTGGTGGTGTTCGTGGGAATCCCCTCGGCGGTCACCGCCCGGAGCACGTCGACTCCCTGAGCGCTCGCCGGGACCTTCACCATCACGTTCGGGGCCAGCGCCCGGATCTCGCGGGCCTGGCGGATCATCTCTTCGGTCTCGGTGAAGAGCCGCGGGTCGAGTTGCCCCGACACATAGCCGTAGCGCCCTTCGGAGGCTTCCCATAGTCCGCGGAAGGCCTCGGCGCCGCGCTGGATGACCTCCTTGTAGAGCAGCCAGGCCAGCGCCTTGGCGTCGAGATCAGGATTCTCGGCGGCCAGCGCGTCGATGCGGGGGTTCCACCGCTCAGGCGCCTGCTTGACGGCCGTCAGCGAGAGGGGCGGGTTGGTGGTGCAGCCGCGGAAGCTCCCCGGCTTGCCGTCGCCCAGGTCGTTGAGGCGGTCCAGTTGGGCGTGCAGTTCTCCTTTCCGGGAATCGGGCGCTGCCCCCACCATCTCGTCGCGCCACGCTTCGAAGACAAGCGGGGACGAGTCCCACCAGATCTCCGCATGAGGGTTCGTCGCCTGAAGGCGGTCGATGGGACTGCTGTTCATCTGAGGTATCTCCTTGACCTATTTCGCCTCAGCGCGGGCCGCCGGCCTTCCGGGACGACGCACCGGGTGGGCGCCCGTCTGATGGAAACGGCCCAGCATGGCCGCACCCAGCATGGCCGACTGCTCCTGGTACACGAACTCGTAGTCCCCGAACCAGCGCTTCCGGGCGGGGGTGAACTCCGCTCCGCCGGATCCCGTGCCGCTGGTCATGACCCGGGTGCCCAGCGGCACCAGCTTGCCGACCTCCCCGAGGTGCGAGCCCGTGTACCGGGCGTTCCCCCGGACGAGGGCCAGGAACATCTCGTCGCGAGTCGTCTCGAGGTCCAGCCCGTTGAAGTGTCCCGTCTCCCGCTCGAGGCTGTACCGCGAGCCGCCCAGGAAGGGACCGTAGTCGGGAAGGTGACCCTCGGCATCGTCGACATCGGCGGAGGTCAGGAACCTGCGCAGGACGCCGGGGGCGTACTCGCCGTAGAACTCCTCGTCGCTCATCTCGGAGCAGAACACCGACTTGAACCACTCGAAGGCCTTGCCTCCCGAGTTGAGGATGAAGAAGGTCAGCCACCGGTCGGGCACCACATGGCAGCGGAGGTTGAAGTGCTCAGAGGACACCGGGCGGTCGACGCAGACCGAGGTGATCTCGACCGTGCCGATCACCAGGCTGATCTGGCCCGGCTCGGTGACCCCACCCGAAAGGGCGGCGAGCACGGCATCGTTGCCGCCGGTGAGCACGACGCAATCCGGCGGCAGCCCGAGTTCTCGGGCAACCTCGGGGAGAATGGTCCCCGCCACATCGTGGGACTCCCGCAACGGGGGGAGGCTGCCCTCGGCCAGGCCCGCCGCCTCGAGCACCCTCAGGTCCCAGGTCAGGTCGTGGCGGGTCGTGTTGTACAGCCCCGTGATGGAGGCCGTCGAGGGATCGATGGCCCACTCCCCCGTCAGCCGCTTCACCATGTAAGTGTTGGTGTGGCCGAATCGCCGGGTCGCTGCCCACAGATCCGGCTGTGCCTCCTTGATCCACAGGATCGAGCAGAGCGAGGAGCCACCCGAGACCGGCAGGTTGCAGGCCTCGTCGAGGAAATGCCGGGCGCCGACACGCTCCCGGACGGCCCGCGCCTGGGCGTGGGACCGCCCATCGAAGAACAGGATGGCCGGGCCGAGCGCGGTCCCGTCGGCGGCCATGGGAGTGAGCCCCGGGGTGGTCACCGACAGCGAGACGACCCCCACCCCGGAGAGGTGCTCGGTGGCCTCGGAGCACGCCTGCCGCAGCGCCTGCCACCACTTCTCCGGCTCGATGTCGGCGAAGACCCGGTTGTAGACGTTGACGTCGTAGGGTTGCACGACCTGGCAGCGCTGCTTGAGGTCGGGCCCGTACACCGCCATCTTGAAGCGGCTGGTGCCCACGTCGATGGCGAGGATGTCCTCACCCATGAAGGGCCCCCTCGCTGGTCAGGATCGCCCGCAGCGATTCCACCTCGGCAAGCGTGAGGGGAAGCAGCGGGCGGCGAGGCCACCCCCCGCGTAGACCGGCCAGCGTCGCCGCCGCCTTGACTCCCGAGACCCCGAACTTGCCGCTGATGGCCTCGTTGAGGCGGCGGCACCACTCCTGGTAGGCGGCGCCGGCGGCCTCATCCCGAGCCGCGCCCAGCCGGTAGAGCTCGTTGGCGATGCCCGGGAAGGAGTTGGCCAGCGAAACCGTTCCTCCGATGGAGCCGGCCATCATCGCCGGGAAAAGGAAGTTGGCGGAGCCGGCCAGCACGTGGAAGGTATCGCTCTCGAAAGCGAGGAAGGCTTCGATGCCCGAACTGGCGCTGTCCTTCATCCCGACGATGTTGGGGTGCTCGGCGAGGCGGGCGACCAGGCCCGGGGACAGGGTGATGCCGCTGAAGCCGGGGGCGTTGTAGATGAGCACCGGAATCGGCGAGCGGTCGGCAGCAGTCGCGAAGTAGCAAAAGAGCACCTCGTCGGTCATCTGCTTGCGGAAGTAGGACGGCGAGAGCAGCAGCCCGAAGTCGGCGCCGATCTCGGCGGCGGCGGCGAAGAAGCGCTCGGTGTCGCGCTGCGCCTCGTAGGTAGCACCGGCGATCACCACCTGGTCGCCGCTCCGGAGGGCAACGATGGCCCGCAGCACCGCCAGCTTCTCGTCTTCGGTGAGGCTCTTGTTCTCTCCGTTGGAGCCCAGGGCGAGGTAGCCGAGGATCCCTGAACGGGCGTAGACCCCCATGTTGAACTCGAGGGCCGGGAAATCGACTTCCTCGTCCTCTCGGAACGGGGTGCAGATGGGGGCAAAGATGCCGCCGAGCGACTTCATCGGCTCACCTCCCACATGCTCCCTCCTCGATTGTGCTTGTTTCGCTAGATGAAACAGTATATCGTAGAGTGATACTAGGACGCCCCCCCTGACCTGCGCAACCAGGTTTCATCAACCGAACCTGGAACCGGGGAAGGCCGGCGGAAGGCTGCGGGTGACATGGAGCTGACTCGTACTCTCGCCCGGGGCCTCGCCGTGCTCGAGGTCCTCGCCGAGGTGGACGAGCGGGGCCTTGGGCCCTCGGCCATCGCCGAGGCGGTAGGGCTCGATAAGGCGACGGTTGCCCGGCTCGTGCACACGCTGGTGGCCACGGGCTACGTTGCCCGGGACCCGGTTGCCCGCCGCTACCGGCTGACCGCCAAGATACTCCGGGTAGCCCACGGTGTGTCGGCCCGGCTCGACCTGCTGAGCCTGGTGCGGCCGCACCTCCGCCGTCTGCGAGACGAGCTCAACGAGACCGTGCACCTCGGCGTCATGGAGGACCTCAGGGTCGTCTACCTCGACAAGCTCGAGTCGGCCAACAGCATCCAGTTGGTCTCCGCCGTCGGCCAGACGATGCCGCTTCACTCCACCTCGCTGGGCAAGGCGATGCTGGCGGCCATGCCCGACGTCGAGTTGGAGGAGACACTGGCGCGGATGGACTTCGCCCCCCGGACGGACCGGACCATCCGCGACGTTGCCGAGTTCCGCCAGGAGATCCGGCGGACCCGGCAGCGCGGCTATGCCACCGACGACAGGGAGAACGAGCCCCTGGGCGCCTGTGTTGCCGCCGCCATCGTCGGCGCCGACGGGCGGCTGGTCGGCGCGATCAGCGTGGCCGGCCCGCACTTCCGCATCCGCGATCACTTCGAGGCATTTGGACAAGGGGCGCAAGCCACGGCCGCCGCCATCGCCCACGACCTGGGTGCCGGCGGCGTTCCCCTGCAAGCCTCATGAGCCCCGGCCGGGTGTGATGGTGGCTCCGCCAGTATCACCGAATCGTCTACGATCCCCTCGCCGGCAGAACCGTTCTCACCCGAGAGGCTGGAATGCGCGTCGCGGTGCTCGTCGCCGAAATGTTCGAGGAGCCCGAACTCCTCTACCCCTACTACCGACTGCTGGAGGCAGGCCATCAGGCCGTGCTCGTCGGCTCTGCCGCCGAGGAGTACAAGGGCAAGCACGGCTACCCGGTGCGCGCCGAGGTAGCGGTAGGTGACCTGAAGGCCGTCGACCTGGACGGGATGGTGGTGCCCGGGGGCTTCGGACCCGACAGCCTCCGGCTCGATCCGGCGATGGTCGCCCTGACCCGGGACATGGCCGCGGCCGGGAAGCCTGTGGCCGCCATCTGCCACGGCCCGTCGCTGCTGGTGTCGGCCGACGTGCTGCGGGGACGGCGAGCCACCTCCTATGCCGCGGTGCGTGACGACGTGCGCAACGCCGGGGCCACCTGGGTCGATGAGCCCGTGGTGGTCGACGGACCCATCATCACCTCACGGGTCCCCGACGACCTGCCCGACTTCACTCGCGCCCTCCTGGCCGCCCTGGGATAGCGCGGCGCCTGCGGCCTGAGAGGGCGGGCTCAGGGGTCCGCCCCGGGCCTACGCCTCGGCCCACGGCAAGAGGGGGGCAGCCCGGCTGGGCGCCGATCACCCTGCCGCCGGAGATCCCGCCTCCTGCAGCGCATGCTGTACGACGAAGAGGATCTCCGGGGCATCGGAGTGCTGTGCGGCCCCGAACGCCGGCAGGGCGGGCCAGCCGTCGTCCACCCAGCGGCGGCCGCCGAAGTCCCTGGCCCCGTCGTAACGGGGCAGGGCGTGGAAGTGCACGTGGTGGTCCACCATCATGAGCATCAGGTAGTTCATGACCTGGTGGCGGAAGCACCTTCCCACCGCCTGCTCCACCCGCGGCACCAGCGCAGCGAGGTCGGCCATCTCCTCGGCCGTGACTTCCGAGAAACGGGGGGCGTGCCGCTTCAAGGCGATGACCCCGGCACCCAGCGTGGGCTGGGCTGGGCGCACCGACCAGGTCCAGAATGCCGTCTCCTCAACGAGGAGTTCGGCGACGCGGAACTTGGTGCGGAACTCCACGAGAGCCTGATCCATGTGCCCTCCAGGCCGCCTTCCGACACTCTGAGGGGACGGGGCACCGGGCCCTGCCCGCCGACGGAGAGCCTAACCCAGCCCTCTGCCGCTACGCCGGCGCAGCGGGCGTCGGGGCTCGACAGGGCGTCGGAGGTCTCGTCGTACGAGGTGACCGCGGAGAGATGGGGGCGAGCACCTGGAACGGCCCCCGGCGCTCGGGCGGAGCGGTGGCGTCTCACGCCGGGGCGGGGCCCGGCTCCTTCCCTCCCAGGGTGACGGCGGCTGCCAGGATGCTGCGGGCACTCTCGTACGTCGCCAGGTCGGCCATCTTGCCCTCGAAGGAGATGGCGGCAAGCCCCCCGGGCAGGGCTTCCACTTCAAAAGCGACTACCACTCTCTGCGCCCAGGCGACCTCGTCGGCCGACGGCGCGTACACGCGGTGACAGGGCTCGATCTGGCCGGGGTGGAAGAGCAGGCGGCCGGCGAAGCCGAGACGCCGGCCCTCGAGAGTGCTGCTCTCGAAGCCCTCGAGGTCCCGGTAGTCCACGTACACATGGTCGATGGGCAGGCACCCGGCGGCCCGCGCCGCCAGGGCGAGGGTGGCTCGGGCGTAGGCGAGGCCCGGCGCGGCGCCCTCCAGACCCAGTCCCATGTCGCGGGCGTAGTCGAGCGAGCCGAAGACCAGGGACCGCACCCGGGCCGAAGCCGTCGCGGCGTCGTAGGCGTGGACGAGCCCGTGAGCGCTCTCGATGAACAACTGGACCTCCACCGACCCCGGGGTCAGGCCGCGGCGCTGCTCCACTGCTTCCAAAGCGGCGTCGAGGCGGCGGACGTCATCGGGGCCCTCGCACTTGGACAGGCAGATCCCGGCGAGGCCGTCGTGCACCACGCCCTTCAGGTCGGCCTCGGTCAGCCCGGTTTCCCAGCCGTTCACCCGGCAGTACGCCCTGGCGCCCGGGGCGACGGCCTTCAGGCGCCCCCGCACCAGGTCTCTGGCCCGGGGCTTCTCGGCCAACGGGACGGCGTCCTCGAGGTCGAACGCCACGACGTCCGCCCCGATGCCCGGGGATTTCGCCAGCAGCCGCTCGTTCCCTCCCGGGATGAAGAACACCGAACGCATCAGAGCCACTGCACACCCTCCAGACGTCGGCCCAGGCTACCGGGGCTCCTCCGCTTCCCGCCTCAGACGGCGAGCGACGGCCTTCGGTCCCACCACGGCCGGGCCGTCTCCAGCTGAGCCGCCAGGCGGAAGAGAAGACCCTCCTCGTCCAGCCGGCCGATGAACTGGATGCCGACGGGCAGGCCGCCGGGGGCCCAGTGCAGTGGCACGGACATCGCCGGCTGCCCGGTGAGGTTGCACAGTGGGGTGTTGGGCATGGGCCGAAGGATCTCCCCGGCCAATTGCCTCACCACCGAGCGCAGCACCGGCTTGGCCGGGACCCGCTTGACCATCTGCAGCAGGGCCCGCTCGGCGCCGCTCAGATCCAGGTCGCCGATCGGCCAGGGGGGCTGCGCCAGGGTGGAGGTCAGCACGACGTCGCGGTGCTCCATGAACGCCGCCATGACCTGGCCGGTCCGGCGCATGACGCCGAAGGCGTGGTCGAGGTCGGCGGCCGAGCGCTGGTGGCCGATGATCCGGATGATCCAGGTGACCAGCTCCACGTCGCCGGGCCGCACTTTGCGCCCGGTGAGCCGCTCGCTCTCGGCGATCTGGAAAGCTCCCTCCCCGCCGGTCAGGGTGACGAAGGCGTCCACGATCTCCGGGATGTCGAGGGCGGGCCGGGCCTCGGTCACCTCGTGCCCCAGCTCTTCGCAGAGACGGGCGGCGGCTTCGACGGCGGCGACGCACTCGGGGTCCTGGGGCCGCTCGTCGAGCAGGGCCGACTTGATGAAGGCGATGCGCAGCCGCCCCGGCGGGGCGCCGACCTCCTCGGCGTAGGGGCGCACCGGTGGGGCGGGCCGGTAGGGGGCACCGGGCGGGGCACCGTGGGTGGCGTCGAGGAGGCGGGCTGAGTCGCGCACGCTGCGGGTGAGGGCGTGCTGCTCGGAGAGTCCCAGCCAACACTCCATGTAGTCGGGCCCCCAGGTGCTGCGGCCCCGGGTGGGCTTGAGGCCGAACAGGCCGCACGCCGAGGCGGGCATGCGGATCGACCCGCCGCCGTCGTTGCCGTGGGCCATGGGCACCATGCCCGCGGCCACCGCCGCCGCCGAGCCCCCGGAGGAGCCGGCCGGGGTCCGGCCGGTGTCCCAGGGGTTGCGGGCCGGGCCGTGCAGTTCCGGCTCGGTCACCGGGGACAGGCCGAACTCGGGGGTGTTGGTCTTGCCGAGGATGACGAGGCCGGCGCGGCGGTGGCGCGCGACGATGTCGTTGTCGGCGGGGGCCACGTAGCCCGCCCGGGAGCGGGACGACTGGGTGTAGGGCAGGCCGGCGACGGCGGCGCCCAGGTCCTTCACCAGGAAGGGCACCCCGGCGAACGGGCCTTCCCGGGGTTCCGCCGCGGCCACTTGCCGGGCCCGGTCCAGGTCGGGGTAGACGACGGCGTTGAGGCGTCCGTTCAGGGCCTCGATACGCCGGGCGGCCGCCTCGAAGAGCTCGATCGGGTGGACCTGCCGGGTGCGGACCAGATCGGCCAGGCCGGTGGCATCGTGGCGGTCGTACTCGGCAAAGGGCTCCATCCCATCCTCCCCGCGGTTGTGGGAGGGAGACTACGCCGGGCGGCGTCCCGGCGTTGGGCAGAGCCGGCGGTCTGGTGGAGCAGGTCCCGGGCCGGGTGAGCCCGCGGGCCCAGGCCGGCTCGACCCGGGTGGCCGGCCCCCACCTTGCCGTCGACCGCCGGCGGGCTGTGGGCCTGCTGGAAGGCGCGCACTGCGGCCGTGGTCCTGGCGCCGTACTTGCCGTCGATGGGGCCCGGGGGGTGGCCCGCCGCCTTGGGCCGGCGCTGCGATTCCTGCACCTCGGGGAGGTTGGCGCCCGGGCGCCGCACCTTGCCACCGCGATCGGCCAGGGAGGCGAACCCGGCCTGCTGGGCCATGGTGCGGATGGCCGCCCGGGTGGCGGTGCCGGCCACCTCGTCCACGACGAGATGCCGGGCGTCCTGGGAAGTGCGCACCGCGTGGCAGGTGAGGTTGCCGAGCTTGCCGTCGATAGGGCCCACGGAGTAGCCCTGGAGCCGCCGGAAGGCCTGCAGTTCGCCGACGACGATCCCGGCCGATCCCTTGCGCAGCGGCGTGGCGCCGACGCCGGGGCAGGAGGCGAAGGCATCGCTCACAGAGAGCTCTCCCGGTAGATTGGAGGAAAGCCGGGAGGGCGGCCGGGAGCCCCGGATGCGGCGCCCTCCGCGAGGCGGTAGCGTGCGGGCAGCCAGCACCATGCCCATGACCCCCCCCACCTCGCGCAAGATCGCCTTCATCGGGTCGCACTCCATCCGCAAGACGAACGCGGTGCACTCCTTCGCCGGGGCCGTGGGGCGCAGCGGCCGCAGCGTCGAGGTGGGACGGGAGGTGGTCCGCTTCAACCCGCTGGGCCTGAACGAGGGCGCCACTCCCGAGGCACAGCTGTGGGTGTTGTGCGCCCAGATCCAGCAGGAATTGGAGCTGCGCAACCGGGGCGAGGTGCTGGTCACCGACCGCGCCGTCATCGACAACTTCGCCTACTTCCTCCGGGTCACCAAGGGGGAGGATCCCTTCGACGTGGAGCCGCTGGTGCGTCGCTGGTGCGAGACCTACGACCTGTTCGTCCGGTTGCTCCCCGACGTGGCCCTGCTCGCCGACGGGGTGCGCAGCACCAGCGACGCCTTCCGCGACGAGATAGAAGCGATCCTCGACCGCATGCTCCCCCAGTACATCCCCGACGACCGCCTGGTGACGCTGCGGGCATCCGAGATAACCGAGCGCTTCGACTGGGGTGCTCTGCTGGAAAAGCTGTTCGGGCCGTCCGACTCGGGCCGCGGCCGGCGCCCGCAGGCCCGCTACGTGCGCCTCACCCCTCTGATGCCGCGGTGAGCGCCGGCCGGCCCCGGCGGTGCAGAGAGGGCCCGGGGATCGGGTAGCGTCGGACCCCGGCAGGAGGAGGTCGGGATGATCGGCAAGTCGGTGATCGTGACGGGGGCCAGCAGCGGCCTGGGGGCCCACCTCACCCGGCACCTCGTGGCCGAGGGCGCCCGGGTGGTGGCTGGGGCCCGCCGGGTGGACCGCCTCACCGCGCTGGCCGGGGAGCTGGCCGGCACCCCGGGCCGCCTCGTCGTGGTGGAAGCCGACGTGACCCGGGCGGAGGATGCCGAACGACTGGTGACGGCGGCGGCAGAAGCCTACGGAGGAGTGGACGCCCTGGTCAACAACGCCGGCATGGAGGTCCAGGGCGCCATTGAGGTACTGGCCGAAGCCGACTTCGAGGCCATGCTGCGGACCAACGTCATCGGTCCCTACCTGTGCGCCCGGGCGGCGCTCCCCTACTTGAAGCGGCAAGGCGGGTCGGTGGTGAACATCGGGTCCACGGTCGTGTCCCGGGCCCCCCGCAACCGCTTCGGGTACGTGGCCACCAAGGGGGCGCTGGAGGCGATGTCGCGGGCCCTGGCCGGGGACCTCGGGCCCCACAACATCCGGGTGAACGTGGTGCGGCCCGGCATCGTGCCCTCGGAGTTGCGCGGCTCCACCGAAGAGGAAGAGGCCCGGACGCTGGGAGAACGGGTCCCCCGCATCCAGGCGCTGAGCGCGATCGGCAAAGGGATGGACGTCGCCGCGGCCGTAGCCTTTCTCTTGTCCGACGTGGCAGCCTGGATCACCGGCGCCGTCATCGACGTCGATGGGGGTTACGCCCTGGGCGTCTGCCGGTAGACCGTGGCGCCGACAGGGCGGCCCGGGTCGGAGATCTCACCGATCGGCCGCAGGGCCCTGCGATCCCCACGGCAGGTGTAATAGTGGGCCCCCGTCCGGACATTCCCCGGTGTCGGGGCCGAGGCCCGGCGACCGCGCCCGTGTTCGGAGGCCCCGTTTCGGCGAGTGGGGAGGCGACGACCATGACACCCGGTCATCCCGCTGTGCTGGGATCGGTGCGCCCGAGACGCCGGGCACAGCCCCTCCCGGGTGACTTGCGGGCCCGCGGTGAGCCGCTCCGTCGGCGGCCGGGGAGGGTGCGCCCTCTGCTGCCGGCACTAGCCGCCCTCGTCCTCCTCGCCGTCGGCTGCGGTGAAGCGCCGCCGGCAGCGACGACGACCGCCCCACCCGGCACGGTCCCACCGGCCACGACCGGGGCCTCGACCACCACGGCGATTCTCACCACTACCACTACTACCACCACCACTACGACCACCACCCTCCCCGTGGTGATCGGGGCACCCGTCGGCCGCCTGCAGGGCACCATCTCCGGATGGCCCGACGATGCCGTGGCCTGCTCGGCCCGGATCCAGGCGTGGGGCCCCGGCCCCTACCGGGAGGCCGCGGTGGTCTGCGGGACCGACCTCACCCGCCCGGTGTCCTTCGCCTTCGAGGTGCTCCCCGCCGGCGACTGGGGGATCCGGGTGTGGCTCTCGTGGACCGAAGGCAACGGCCTCACCTACTCACGCCTCAACGAATTCCCGGCGCCGTCGGAGCCGCAGGGGTGGATCCCGGTGGCCGAGGGCGCCACGACCTCGGCCGACCTGGTGGCCGACCGGCCCGGGGGCCGCATCGCCGGGACGGTCATCGACACCCGCGCCGGGCTCCCCATCGGCGGGCAGTTCGAGCCGGGCGCCTCCATCGTGGGCTTGCTGGCCTACGGGGAGGACGGCAGCCTGGCCGGGGTCGGCGGCAATGCCTGCAACGGCTCGTACGAGATCTGGGTGCCGGAAGGCAACTATGCCGTGGCCGCCGTGGACTGGTCCAGCGACCCGGCCATCTGGCTCAGCGCCTGGCAGCCGGAGGGGCAGGACTTCGCGGCAGCCGCCGGGTCCGACTTCTGGGTCGGGGTCGGCCCGGCGGTGATCCCGGCGACATCCTGGGTGACGGTCGCCGACGGGGCCGTCGTCGATCTCCCCGTGTCGCTCGACCCCGGACCGGGATGGTTCGAGCCCACCGACGACGGTTGGTTCCCGTGGTGGGTCCCGCCGGTGGTGGGCGAACCCCTCCCCGAGGGCCACCCGTGGCGAGACCCGTCCTGGTGGGTGGGGGGCGTCGTCTCAAGGGAGAACGACCCGGCCGGAATGTGGCCACCCCGGCTGCTGCTGGATGGAGAACCCCTGGACCTCGGGGGCTGGGCCCGCGAGTCGCTACGGTGGGCCGGGGACAACCTGATTGTGGTCGCCCCCTACCCGCCCGGGTCCCTCCCTCTCGCCAACGGTGAACCCTTCTTGGCCGGATACCGCATCGTGCTCGCCGCCGATCCCGCCGGTGTGGTGACCGACTCGTTCTACCTCGAGACGAGCCCATTCGAATTCGTCACCGCCGAGGGCCTGGCCCCGCACATCCCGGGGGTCTCGTTCGTGGTACTGGGAACCCGCCGACAAGCCTGTGGCCACTTCGAGGGACCGGCCTCCCGCGCCTGGCAGGTCGTCGACGGCGCCCTGGTCGAGGTGGACCCCACGGGGGTGAGCGTTGTCCCCGCCGGCTGAGATCCCCGGCCGGCCGGCCGATCCGCTGGGGCGATCGGGGAGAGCCGGTGGCCGGAACCGGACCGGGTCCCGGCCATCGATTGCCGGCCGGCGGCGTAGCCTTCCCGACGCCTCGGGCCCAGGAGGGACCATGCGTCCGACCCGCGTTGCCGCGGCCGTGACCGCCCTGCTGATGCTGTGCGCCGCCTGCAGCGGCTCGTCCCAGCCGGCCACCACGACCGCCATCACCTCGACCACCGCCCTCACCACCACCAGCGGCGCCACGCCTGCCACGGCGACCACCGTTCCGCCCACCACGAGCACCCTCCCCACGCCTCCCCCGCTGCTGGGCGAGCCCTGGGGCGATCTCCCCCCGGTCGACGTGGCCCTGGCCCGCGAGGGCGGCCTCATGATCGCCGGGCCGGAAGGGGTGATGCTCGTCAGGGACGGCGAGCCACTCGGTCTCCTCCAAGACGGACCAACCCAGGCCGCCGCCCCCGACGGGATAGGTGGGGTGGTGTACCAGACCCCCTTTCGAGTGGAGGACGCCGGTGACAACGATGTCTGGTGGCTCCCCGGCACCGGCGGCCGGGAGTACGTTGGCATCCGGCACACCCCGCTGGGCAGCTTCCGGCTGCAGGAGGTCGACTGGGTCCCTCGCCTCGGCCGCTACGAGGACGGGGCGTGGACCCCCACCTACAACGGGCTGACCGCCTTCTTCGCCGACAGCGAACACCAGACGACGGGTGTGCTGGTGACCACCGGTGACCCTCTCCGACCGGCCGACCACTGGGAGATCTACCTGCCCGGCGCACCGGGGGCAGGTGGCACCTGGCATCCGACGAATCCGGCCGCCCGGGCCTGGACCGGGCGACACCTGGCGGAGGCGGTGTACGGTGCTGAGGGCACGCGCCTCGAGTTCCGCCGTGTCGACGGCACCACCGACGTCCTCCCCCACAACCCGGTGCCGGAGTACATCGATGGCTGGATCGCCAATCTGGACGCCGAACCCGGACCGTCGCTGCTCGCCTACACCGTGGCTTCAACCAAGCAGCAGTTCGGGGTGACCACCAACCTGCGCGTCGTCGATCTCACCGCCGGCGGAGAGGTGCTCGCCGTCCCCATCGGCGGCGAGGACCAGCAGGTCGTCCGCCTCGATCTCCACGACGGGACCATCGCCGTCTCCACCCGCGCCCAGGTCCCCGGCGGGATCACCCTAGACCTGGTGCGCCTCGTCGATCTCGCCACCGGGACGGTCACCCCCCTCCCCTGGGGAGGCACCGCCTCGTTCTTCCACGTAGCCGAGGCCCTCCCGGTGGCCCCCTACCCGGCTGCGGCGCCGGGGGTGCCCGAACTGGTGATCACCGCGCCCATCGAGGGCACCGTGGTGACCGAGTCTGCGGTTCGCTTCGAGGGCTACGCCACTCCGGGGGCGGACGTCATGGCAGCCGGCCGCTACCCGGTCGCCGTCGACGCCGCCGGCCACTGGTCGACCACCCTGACGCTGAACCCGGGGGGGAATGTGGCTGTGTTCGCCGCTGCCTTCCCCGGCGGCCCCGCCGCCGAGACCGCCCGCGTGCTCTTCCGCGCCACTGGGCCGGAGATGGGCTACACCCTCGCCGTGCACTACGAGCGCGGCGACGAGCCGACCTGGGTGACCACGGTGTGGGTGTACGACCGGGTCACCCGGCAGCGCCTCGCCGGGGTCGGCGTCGCTCTCAAGCTGACCGACTCCTGGCGCGAAGAGCCGCCGATCGCCCTGGTCACCGGCGAACTCGGCACCGTGGTCCTCCGCTCTCCGATCGGCGCCGACGGAACGCTGGCTTGCGTCATGGGCCTGGAGTTGGGGGGCTACCTCCCACCGCCGGCGTACCCCTACTCCGACCTGCCCCCCGGCTCCATCGGCTGCGAATGGACCTCCTTCCCATAGGGGGCGTTCATCCCGACTCGGGGACGACCGGGCAGCCCTCCTGATGGGTGGTCGGCTGGTCGTCGCCTTCGACGAACCAGTAGGTGAGGCCCTCGTCCGGGGTATCGCCCCGCTCGCCTCCCAGGTACACGGTGAGGCTGCCGTCGGCGTCGAGGAAGTAGAGGTCGGGGCGGCCGTCGCCGTCGAGGTCCCCCACTGCGAAGGCGCCGTCGTGACCCGAGACCGCTGTGGTGATCTCCACGGCCTCTCCGGCGAAGCCATCGGCCCCGGGAAGGATGAGCAGTCGGGCCGGGTCGGCGGGGCTGAGGGCGAACATGTCGGGCACACCGTCCACATCCCGGTCCCCCAGGGCCAAGCGCCAATCCTCGCCCACCTCGGCCGGCAGAGGGGCCGCGGCGAGCCGATCGGTGAAGCCGGGGCCGGCCCAGACCTCGATGATGCCGTGGCGCACTGCGATGAGATCGCCGAGACCGTCCCGGTCGTAGTCGCCCGCCAGGAAGGTCGCGTCGGCCCGGGCGGCGATCCCGGTCTCCCGGGGCCGGAGCCGCTGCGAGTAGCCGGAGGCGAAGGTGTGGATGGTCACGACCAGGCGCTCACCCGAGTTGTCGATCTCCCACAGGTCGGGCCGGGCGTCGCC